>DATEMT010000146.1:0-4347 GCA_035275445.1 Methyloceanibacter sp.
CGGCAATCTGCTGCGCTCGGCGCACGCCTTCGGCGCGAGCTTCGTCTTTACCATCGGCGCCGACGACAAGGCTTTCGAGGTTCGTTCCGACACCTCCAATGCCTCGATCCATTTGCCGGTCTACCACTGGCGGAGCCTGAAGGAGGTCGAACTGCCCAAGGGATGCAGCCTGGTCGGGGTCGAAATCCTCGACGGCGCCCACGATCTCCCGAGCTTCCCCCATCCCCAGCGCGCGGCCTATGTGCTCGGCCCCGAGCGGGGCGTGCTGACCCCGGAATTGGCGGCGCGCTGCCAGCATCTTGTGCGGATTCCGTCGGCCTTCTCGCTCAACGTCGCCACCGCCGGCGCCATCGTCATGTATGACCGCTTGCGCGCGCTCGGCCGCTTTGCCGCGCGCCCCGTCGCCGAAGGCGCCGAGGCCGCGCCGCCCTCGCCCCATGTGCAAGGGGCTCCGCGCAAGCGAAAGCGGGGTTGACCCATCGGATTAGTCGAAGGAGAATCAACAATGTCGGGGATTGGACCCCGCTCGCCAATCGGGGGTGGCCACATGCACCGAGCCGTTCGCGCTGTAGGACTTGCCGTCGCGCTCGCCGCGACGCCGGCGCTGGCGCAAGAGGTCACGCTGCTGCAAAAATTCAAGGATTGGACGGCCTATGCGGCGACAGGCACGCCCAAAGTGTGCTTCGCGGTCGCCAAGCCGACCGACTCCAATCCCAAGAAGATCAAGCGCGGCCCCATCCTGTTCTACATCTCGCAGTGGCCGGGCGACAAAGTGACGAACGAAGTCAGCGTGAAGATGGGCTATCCCTTCGGCGACGGCGCAAAGACCACCGTGACCGTCGGCACGGAGAAGTTCGAGCTGTTCACCAAGGATGAGGGCGCCTTCGTCGAAAAGCCGGAAACCGAGTCGAAGCTGCTCGAGGCGATGAAGACCGGCAATACGATGAAGATCGAAGGGAAGTCGTCCCGCGGCACCGCCACCACCGACACCTATTCGCTGAACGGCCTGTCCGACGCGATCGACCGCGCCGCCAAGGAGTGCAGCGGCTAGACCGTGCGCGAGGCGCATCAGCCGCGCGAAGGCTTGTCAGGAGAAGCCCCGGACATGATATGACCCGAGACGCCGGATGGTTCCGGCGCGCTCATATCATGACCATGACTTCACAATCTCCGCTCCCCGCCAAGGCTCCGGCCGGCGACCAAAAGCAGCTCGAGCCGATCATCGGTCTTGGCCGCGCCGCCCTCGGCGAGCGTCTCGGCGCGCTCGGCGTTCCGGAACGCCAGCGGCGCATGCGCGTGAGCCAGATCTGGAGCTGGGCCTATGTGCGCGGCGCTGTGGATTTCGCCGTCATGACCGACATCGCCAAGGAGCTTCGCGCCGAGCTTGCCGCTTCCTTTTCGCTCGCGCGGCCCGAGATCGTGACCGAGCAGGTCTCGATCGACGGCACGCGCAAATGGCTGCTTCGCCTCGCCGACGGCAAGGAAATCGAGACCGTGTACATCCCCGAAGAGGATCGCGGCACGCTGTGTATTTCCAGCCAGGTCGGCTGCACGTTGACGTGCTCGTTCTGCCACACCGGCACGCAGCGTCTCGTGCGCAACCTGACCGCGGGCGAGATCGTGGGGCAGATTGCGCTCGCCCGCGACCGGCTCGGTGACTGGCCCGGCGCCACAGCACCCGATCCGCGCGGCCTGCCCGAGGCGATGCGCAAGATCACCAATGTCGTGCTGATGGGCATGGGCGAGCCGCTCTACAATTTCGACCATGTGCGCGACGCCTGCCTTGTCGCTGCCGACGGCGAGGGTTTGTCGTTGTCGAAGCGCCGCATCACGCTTTCGACCTCGGGCGTGGTTCCCGAAATCCCGCGTTGGGGCGAGGAGGCGGGCACGATGCTGGCGATTTCGCTCCATGCCGTGCGCGACGAGCTGCGCGACACGCTCGTGCCGATCAACAAGAAATGGCCGATCAAGGATCTCCTCGCCGCCTGCCGCGCGTATCCCGGCCTCTCCAACGCGAGGCGCATCACATTCGAATACGTGATGCTGAAAGGCGTGAACGACTCGATTGCCGACGCGAAGGAGCTGGTGCGGCTCCTGGCCAAGATTCCGGCGAAGATCAATCTGATCCCGTTCAATCCTTGGCCCGGCGCGCCTTACGAATGTTCCGGCTGGGACGAGATCGAGAGGTTTGCCGAAGTCGTGAACCGGGCGGGCTATGCGAGCCCGGTGCGGAGCCCGCGCGGCCGCGACATCATGGCGGCCTGCGGCCAATTGAAGAGCGCAAGCATCAAGCAGCGCGCCAGCGAACGGCTCGGCAGCCCGGCTTAAGCGAGGCGGCGCCCGTGGTCTTGCGTACGATCTTCCGCATGGCGTGGGTCGCGGTCGCGTTCCTGAGCGCCGCGCTCGCTTCGCTCGCGTTGCTGTTCGCGCTTGGCGGCATCTGGGCCGGCGAGGAGCTTCGCGCCGCGGCGCCAAACGATCCGGTGGTTCGCAACGGGGCCCCGGTCTTCGGCGTGCTGCTGTTCGCGCGCACCGTCGGTCCGGCGCTCACCGCGCTTCCGGCGCTGATCGCCGTGGTCGCGGGCGAAGTCATGCGGGTCCGGTCGTGGATGTATTACGTGCTTGCGGGCGGGCTGTCGCTTGCGGCGATCCCGATCCTCGCCGTGCCGGAGACGGCTGATCTTGCCACCATCCTGGCAAGCCAGACCATGACGATCTTCGCCACGGCGGGGTTTGCCGGCGGTCTCCTCTATTGGCTGCTCGCAGGCGCGCGAGCCTAGGCCGCTTGCTCTTGGGTCAAATCGAGGATGGCCTCGTCGCCTCCGAGGTCGAGGGCGGCGATGCGCGCCTGAAGGGCAAGGCGCGCGGCAGGCCAGCTTTCCGGCACGTGCCCGGTCACGGTCTCGCGCCAAGCGTCGCCGCCGCGGCGGCGCGCGAGCCGCGCCATCAGGCCGTCGGCCGATTTCCTGCTCTCGGGATAGTCAATCGGGGATTCGTTGCGATTCTGGGGGATCATTACTTCAACCCTCTCGTTTTTACCGCCCGGTCGGCTACTGCCGTCATCCAGGCGATTTCGCCTCCGCGAAAAGCTCGGCACCACCTCCCGGGCCTTAACGCTTCCTTGCCAACGAACGCGCATGCTTGCGCAAAGGTTCCGGGCTCCAGCTTGCTCCTTGCCGCCTCTTTCCTATAAATGCGCCTCCATTCGCCTCGAGAACCCCATGGCCAAGCGCAAAGACGTAAAGAAGGTTGTCCTCGCCTATTCCGGCGGGCTCGACACTTCGATCATCCTCAAATGGCTCCAGGAGACCTACGGTTGCGCGGTCGTGACCTTCACGGCCGATCTCGGCCAGGGGGAGGAGCTCGCGCCCGCGCGCAAGAAGGCCGAAATGCTCGGCATCAAGGAGATCTTCGTGGAAGACCTCCGCGAGACATTCGTGCGCGACTACGTCTTCCCCATGTTCCGCGCCAACGCCCTTTATGAGGGCGTCTATCTTCTCGGCACTTCGATCGCGCGGCCGTTGATCGCCAAGCGGCAGATCGAGATCGCCAAGCTCACCGGCGCCGATGCCGTGGCCCATGGCGCGACAGGCAAGGGCAACGACCAGGTGCGCTTCGAGCTCACCTATTACGCGCTCAATCCGGACATCAAAGTGATCGCGCCGTGGCGGGAATGGGAGTTCAAATCGCGGAGCGACCTGATCGCTTTCGCCGAAGCGCACCAGATCCCGGTCGCCAAGGACAAGCGGGGCGAGGCGCCGTTCTCGGTCGATGCCAACCTGCTGCACTCTTCATCGGAAGGAAAGGTGCTTGAGGACCCCGGCGTCGAGCCGCCGCCTTACGTCTATCAGCGCACCATCAGTCCCGAGGAAGCGCCGGACAAGGCGACAACCGTCACTATCGGCTTCAAGCGCGGCGATCCGGTCGCGATCGACGGCAAGGCGCTGTCGCCGGCCGCGCTGCTGACGCGGCTCAACGAGCTCGGCGGCGACAACGGCATCGGCCGGGTCGATCTGGTCGAGAACCGGTTCGTCGGCATGAAGTCGCGCGGCGTCTACGAGACGCCGGGCGGCACCATTCTCCATGCGGCCCACCGCGCGATGGAGTCGCTCACGCTCGACCGCGAGGCGATGCATCTCAAGGACAGCCTGATGCCGCGCTACGCCGAGCTCGTCTATTACGGCTTCTGGTTCTCGCCGGAGCGGGAGATGCTGCAGGCGCTGATCGACAAGAGCCAGGAGCATGTCGAAGGCCGGGTGCGGCTGAAGCTGTACAAGGGCTCGGCCCGGGTGGTCGGCCGCCAGTCGCCGAACAGCCTCTACAGCCTGGCGCACGTCACCTTCGAGG
>DATEMT010000147.1:0-8063 GCA_035275445.1 Methyloceanibacter sp.
GAGGAAGCCCGCGTTGCGCCCCATGATGACGTTGATCTTGATGCCGCCGAGGCTCGCATTGTCGAGCGCATCCCCCATCAGCGCGAGCGCGACATAGCGCGCGGCGGAGGGAAAGCCCGGCGTGTGGTCGTTCTCCAAGAGGTCGTTGTCGATCGTCTTCGGCACGTGGAAGCAGCGGAGCTCGTATGAGGCCGCGCGCGCCTTCTCGCTCACGAGGCGGCAGGTGTCGGCGGAATCGTTGCCGCCGATATAAAAGAAATAGCGGATGTCGTTGCGGCGGCAGCCGTCGAGGATCTTCTCGCAATAGGCCTCGTCGGGCTTGTCGCGGGTCGAGCCGAGTGCCGCCGACGGCGTGCGGGCCACGGTCTCGAGTGTCGCCCCGTCGATGGCGGTGAGATCGAGGAGCCCGTCGGCGCCCGCCTTGAGCAGCCCGCGCACGCCGTGGCGCATGCCGAAGATGCGCCCGACCTTGCCGTTTCCGGCAAGATTGGCGTGCAAGCCCTCGACCACGCCCGCGAGCGACTGATTGATGACGGCGGTCGGCCCTCCGGCCTGGCCGATGACCGCATTTCCGGAAACGATGTCGGGCACGGTTCATCCCTCTGACTAAGAGGCGCGCACCATGCCAGGGACGCGCGCGCCCTGGCAAGGCTCCCAGCCTTGTCATTCCGGCGTAAGCCGGAATCCGGAATCGCTAGGTCGGGACTTGATCCCCCTTTGCCCCGGCCTTCGCCGGGGTGACGGAAACGATGGGCAAGACCAGGCTAGCTTCAGTCGAGGCGGAGGAGATGCAGGCTGAAGAGGCGGTTCGGGTCGGTCCAGGCCGCGACCGGGTTCCAGCCGCCGGCGCGGGCCAGCGCCTGGAACTCTCCCACGGTGTATTTGTGCGAGTTCTCGGTATGGATGGTGTCGCCTCTGGCAAACGCGAAGCCGCGGCCGAGCACATGGGCCGTCTGGTCGGCAAGGCTCTTCAGATACATCTCGATCCGCCCGGTCGCGGCATTCCACACCGCATCATGGGCAAAGCGGGAGAGATCGAACGTGCCCCCGAGCTCGCGGTTGATGCGCGACAACAGGTTGAGGTTGAACGCGGCGGTCACGCCGCGCTGATCGTTATAGGCCGGAAGCAGGATCGATGCCGGCTTCTTGAGATCGACGCCGAGCAGGAACGCGGCTCCCTTGCCCAGCAGGCGCGCGGCGCCGAGGAGAAAATTGCGCGCTTCGGCCTCCGTCAAGTTGCCGATGGTCGAGCCGGAGAAGAAGCCGAGAAGTTCGCGCCCACGCGCCGCTTGCGGCAGCGCGCGGGTCGCGGTGAAATCGGCGATGAGCGGCAGGATGGCGAGCGAGGGATGCTGCCCCTTGAGCCAGGCGGCCGCCTCCTCCAGGCTCTCCGCCGCGATGTCGATCGGGATATAGGCCGGAACGTCGTTTAGCGCGCTCAACAACAGGCTCGTCTTGCGGCTCGATCCCGAACCGAACTCGACCAGAACGCGGCCGCCGCCGGTCAGCGCGGCAATCTCGGAGCCGTAGGCTTCGAGCAGCGCCGTCTCGGTCCGCGTCGGGTAATACTCGTCGAGCTTGGTGATCTCCTCGAACAGCTCGGAGCCGCGCGCGTCGTAGAAGAAGCGGCACGGGATGCTGCGCGGCTTGCGCGACAATCCGGCGAGCACCGCGGCGGCGAAATCGCCGGATGCGCCGGCGTCGTCGGCGCACGTTTCGGCGCGGCGGGCGGCCGATCGCGGCGGGAGGTAAAGCGAAACGTTACGCTCCATTACGCCGCCCGTTCACGCGTCCTTGGCCAAGCGCAAGCCGGTGAACTGCCAGCGCTGATGCGGGTAGAAGAAATTGCGATAGGTGCGGCGGATATGCCCTTCCGGCGTCGCGCAGGAACCGCCCCTGAGCACGAACTGATTGCACATGAACTTGCCGTTATATTCGCCGACGGCGCCCGGCGCCGCCTTGAAGCCGGGGTAGGGCAGATAGGCGCTTGCCGTCCACTCCCACACATCGCCGATCATCTGCATAAGCCCGTTGCCGCGCGCGGGCGCAAGCGGCCGCATATGACCGGCGCCAAGCGTGCGGCCCTCGAGCGGCACGCTTGCGGCGGCCGTCTCCCATTCGAACTCGGTCGGGAGGCGCGCGTCGGCCCAGCGGGCGAACGCGTCGGCTTCGTAATAGCTGACATGGGTGACGGGCGCGGCGGGATCGACCGGGCGATAGCCGTTGAGACTCATTTGCGCCGGGCCGCCTTCGGCGTCTTCCCAATAGAGCGGTGCGGTCCAATCCTGGGCGCGCACAATGTTCCAGCCGTCGGCGAGCCACAGCGTCGGCGTCGCATAACCGCCGTCGGCAACGAACGCCATCCATTCGGCATTGGTGACGCAGCGGTTCGCAAGCTTGAACGGACTGACCAGCGCTTCGTGGCGCGGGCCCTCGTTGTCATAGGCGAAGCCGTTGCCGTCGTGCCCCACCGCGACGATGCCGCCGGCGAAGGATACGTAGTCCAGCGGCGCGGTTTCGCCCGCCGCGACGCCGGGACCGGCATCGCGATAAGCGGGCTTGAGCGGCTCGGCGGCGAACAAACTCAAAATGTCGGTGAGGAGAAGCTCCTGATGCTGCTGCTCGTGATTGATGCCAAGCTCGACCAGCTCCGCCGCCGCGGGCGCAAGATCGGTCGCGAACAGGCGCTCGAG
Source organism: Methyloceanibacter sp. (assembly GCA_035275445.1). Classification (GTDB taxonomy): domain Bacteria; phylum Pseudomonadota; class Alphaproteobacteria; order Rhizobiales; family Methyloligellaceae; genus Methyloceanibacter. The sequence continues at coordinate 2,694 of DATEMT010000147.1, forward strand.
GGCGGCATCGACGAAGGCGCGATAGGCGCGGACCTCCGCGGCGCCGGGCCGCGTCAGGAGACCGCGTTTCGGGCGAGGCTGCCGCGGTCCCACGCTCTCATAGTAGGAATTGAAGCAATATTCGAAGCGCTCGTCGAAGACGCGATAGTTGTCGAGGAAACGCTTCAGCAGGAACGCCTCGAAGAACCAGGTGGTGTGCGCGAGATGCCATTTCGTCGGGCTCGCATCGTCCATCGCCTGGGCGAGCTGGTCTTCGTCGCTCAACGGCCGGGCGAGGTCTGACGACAACGCGCGCGTGGCAAAGAGTCGCTCCCGCAGCGACGGCGAATCGTCGGTGGGTTCGGCCTTGGCAAAAGCTGCGCTGTGGAGGTTCATGATCGCCCTCTGACTCGGCTGCCGCATGACGAAGCGCCCGGAACAGCCGAACCTCGCGCCACCCTCACCGAACGCGAGATTTACCAGCTTGTTCCGCATCGCGGAATGGTTAAGCTCCGCACAACTCCGTGAGGAGAATCGATTTCGCCGGAATCCGCCCTATGCAGGAAAATCGCGCCAGGGACGATACGGTCATTCCGTTCGACGGCAGGCAATCGCCCGCCGCCGCCGCGTTGCAACGGGGCGTATGCCGCGCGCTGCGCACGCTCGGTCACTCGATCGTCACCGAACTCCCGCTTGCCAACGGCCGGCGCGCCGATGTGGTGTCGCTGTCGGGAGCGGGCGACATTGCCATCGTCGAAATCAAATCCTGCCTCCTCGACTATCGCACCGACGGCAAGTGGGAGGACTATCTTCCCTTCTGCGACCGGCTTTATTTCGCTGTCGCGGCCGACTTCCCTTGCGAGGTCATTCCGGCCTCGGTTGGGCTCTTGCTCGCCGATCGCTACGGTGCGGAACTCGTGCGCGATCCGGTCGAAGAGCGGCTTTCGGCCGCACGGCGTAAGGCGATGATGCTGAGCTTCGCGCGCGCCGCCGCCCTCCGCTTGCAGCTTCACCTCGACCCCACTTGCGGCTTCGAGCTGTAATGTCATGTCCGCGAAGGCGGGCATGACAAAGAGCAGCCTGCTTATTTCGGGGCGCGCTTGGCGAGGATCCGTTGCAAGGTGCGGCGGTGCATGTTGAGGCGCCGCGCCGTCTCCGACACGTTGCGATTGCAGAGTTCGTAGACCCGCTGGATATGCTCCCAGCGCACGCGGTCGGCCGACATGGGGTTCTCCGGCGGCGGCGCCTTGACGTTCGTCGTCGATGCGACCAGCGCGTTATAGACATCGTCGGCATCGGCGGGCTTGGCGAGATAATCGACCGCGCCGAGTTTCACCGCGGTGACTGCGGTGGCGATATTGCCGTAGCCGGTGAGCACCACGGCGCGCGCTTCGGGGCGCACCTCTTTCAGCGCGGCGATGACGTCGATGCCGTTGCCGTCGTCGAGGCGCATGTCCACGACGGCGAAAGCCGGGGGACGGCGCTTGAGCGAAGACAGGCCGTCCTCGACCGAGGCCGCTGCCTCGACCTCGAAGCCCCGCGCCTCCATGGCGCGGGCGAGCCGAGCGAGAAAAGCGCGATCGTCATCGACGATAAGAAGGGTGTTGTCCGGCGGCGGAGCGTCGAGACCGGCGGCAGCCAAGACGGTTTGCGTGACCATTTGCGTGATCCCTAAAGTGAGGCGTCCTAGACCTATGCATTCCTCGCCACAACGGCAAGCCCGTCGCGACCGCCCGGCGTAGGCGTCTCCTTAACGGCCTTAACCTCTTTCTCCGGGGCCTGCTCGAACTTCGCCCGGGGCCAGGCGACCGTCACCGCCGCGCCGCCTCTCGGCCGGTTGGCAAGCTCGAGCCTTGCGCCCGAACGCTCGAGCAGCGTTTTGGCGATGAAGAAGCCGAGCCCCAAGCCCACATGTTCGTCGTCGGAATCGGGTCCGCCGGCGTGCACCGGCCGGGTCGTGACAAAAGGTTCGCCGAGCTGCTCAAGCACGTTCGACGGAAAGCCTGCGCCATCGTCGGCGATCACGATCCTCACCTCGGCATCCGACCACTCGGCCTCGACATCGACCGCGCTGGTGGCGAAATCGACCGCGTTCTCGACGAGATTGCCGAGACCGTAGAGAACGCCCGGATTGCGTTCGGTCACCGGTTCGGTACGGGCGGCGCCGCGGGAGATGTCGTCGCCGTGCGGCCCGAGCGTTATCGCGATCGGCACGCCCAACAGGCGGTGCGGCGCCACCACTTCCTCGATCAGGTGACTGAGCGTGAGCCGCGACACGATGAGGTCGCGCTGCTCCCCGCCACCGCCGATCTCGGCGAGGATATGGCGGCAGCGCTCGGCCTGTGCCCTTAACAGCGTGAGATCCTCGTAATGCGGATCGTCGGGCTGCGCGCCACGCATCAGCTCCTTGGTCACCACCGCGATGGTCGCGAGCGGCGTGCCGAGACCGTGGGCGGCGGCGGCGGCGAGACCGTCGAGGGCGGAGAGCTTCTGCTCGCGGGCGAGCACCATCTCGGCCGCGGCGAGCGCCTTGGCCATGCGCCGCGCCTCCTCCGCCGTGCGCCAGGAATAAAAACCGATAAACAAGATGCCGGAGACGACCGCCGCCCACACCCCCATCACATACGGGAAGGGAAGCAGGAGCCTCGTGTGGTGGAACCAGGGCAGCGGGTAGTGAATGCTGGTGAGCACCGTGGCGGCGAAGATGGCGAGCCCCCCGAGCGCCGCCGTGATCCTGAGCGGAAGCGTCGAGGCCGATACCGTGACCGGCGCGATGAGCATGAAGGCGAACGGGTTCTGCAGCCCGCCGGTCAGGCACAGCAGCGCGGCGAGTTGGAGAATATCGTAGCCGAGCATGGCGAAGGCGAAATTGCTCGTCAGCCGTTTGCTCGCGGGGTAGCGCAAGCGCAGCACCACGTTGAGTGCGGCCGACAATGCAATGAAGACGAGGCAGCCCGCGATCGGCAGGTCGATGCCGAGCACCCAATAGGCTCCGATCACGGTGAAGCCCTGACCGAGCACGGCAAGCCAGCGCAAGCGAACGATCGTTTGCAGCCTGAGCCTGGTCTCGCCCTGTCTGAGCCAGGCGGGAACGGTGCGGCGGATGGTTTGACTATTGTCCACGGCAGCCATACCTCAACTCTAGCACGGCCGAGCAGTCATAATTCCGACAAAGCGAGCGCGCAGCGCAAAAGCCATGAACGAGAAGGTCAGCAAGTTTGCCCCGGTCGGCGGCGCGGCCCCGGGTGGGGCGGCACAGTGTCGCGTCCCGGCCGAGGTGCGCGACCTGACCAAGATCTACGGCGCCGTCACCGCCGTGGATCGTATCAGCTTCACGCTGGCGGAGGGCACGACGGTTGCCCTCTTGGGCGGCAACGGCGCCGGCAAGACGACGACCATCGCCATGCTGCTCGGCCTCGTCGTGCCGAGTTCGGGCGAGGTCCGCGTGTTCGGCGAGGACGTGAGCCGCCACCGCGGCCGCGTGGCCCACCGCATGAATTTCCAGAGCCCCTATGTCGATCTCCCGGCGCGCCTGACCGTGAGGCAGAACCTCACCGTCTATGCCGGTCTCTACGGGATCGCCAACGCGGCCGATCGCATCGCCTATATCGCCGAGAACTTGCATATCGCGCCGCTGCTCGACCGGGCGACGGGCAAGCTTTCGGCCGGACAGAAGACCCGCGTCGGCCTCGCCAAGGCGCTCCTCAACGCGCCCGAGCTTCTCCTCCTCGACGAGCCGACCGCCTCGCTCGATCCCGACACCGCCGATTGGATCCGGCACAAGCTCAAGGACTATGCGACGAGCCGCGGCGCGACCCTTCTCATCGCCTCGCATAACATGACCGAGGTCGAGCGGCTTGCCGATCGCGTCATCTTGCTCCATCGCGGCCGCATCATCGAGGACGAGACGCCGGCCAGGCTGATTGCGACCTATGGCCGGGAGACGCTGGAAGAGGTGTTCCTCGACGTGGTGCGCGGCCGCGCACGACCGGATTCCGATCGGGCCGGCGAAAAACGGAAAGCGTCGTGACCACGCCGCGCGACACAACTGCCGGCGCGATACCGATCGTGTCGGCGGCGACCGGACTTGGCGCCTCGCTTCGCCGCATCGGCGCCATGCTCAAGCGCTACGTGTTTCTCCTGCGCAGCTCGGGTATCCGCCTCGTCGAGCTGATCTACTGGCCGTTCCTGCAGATGCTCACTTGGGGCTTCCTGCAGACCTACTTGGCGCAGACCAAGAGCGGTGTGGCGCAGACCGCCGGCGTCCTGATCGGCTCGGTCCTGCTGTGGGACATTCTGTTCCGGTCGAAGATCGGCTTCTCGACCACCTTCATCGAGGAGATGTGGGCGCGCAATCTCGGCAACCTGCTCATCAGCCCGTTGCGCCCGTTCGAGCTCGTCGTCGCGCTGATTATTTGGAGCGTGATCCGCCTGTCGGTGAGCATGATCCCGGTCGCCTTCGCCGCCTATCTCATCTTCGGCTTCAATCTCCTCGACCTCGGGCTTGCGCTCGCCGTCTTCTTTGCCGTGCTCGTGCTCACGAGCTGGTCGCTCGGGCTCATCTCGGCGGGGGTGATCTTGCGCTATGGCCTCGGCGCCGAGGAGCTCGCCTGGTCGCTCGCCTTTCTGCTTCTGCCGATCTGCTGCGTCTACTATCCGGTGTCGGTGTTGCCGGACTGGCTCCAACCGGTCGCGCTCGCGCTGCCGCCGACCCATGTGTTCGAGGGTATGCGCGCGATCCTGCTCGAACACCGCTTCGACCCCGGCGCATTGTGGTGGGCGCTCGGTCTGAACGCGGTCTATCTCATCATCGGCTATGTCGTCTTCAGCCGGTTTCTCGCAAGCGCCCGGGTCAACGGCGCGCTTCTGCAATTGGGGGAATAGATGCGCGGCCGCTTCCTCGTCGTCGTCGTCGCGGGCTTTCTGATCGGCGCCATCGCCGGCGCGGGCCTGCTCGCTCTCACCGAGAGGAGCTCGGAGCAGCCGGTCGCAACATCGGGCAAGGCGCTGATCGGCGGCCCGTTCGCGCTGATCGATCCGAACGGGAAGACCGTGACCGATCAGGATTTCCGCGGCCGCTTCATGCTCGTCTTCTTCGGCTTCACCCATTGCCCGGACATCTGTCCCGCCGAGCTCCAAGTCATGTCGCAGAGCCTCGACTCGCTCGGGCCGAAAGCAGAGGCGGTGGTGCCGATCTTCATCACGCTCGATCCCGAGCGCGACACGCCCGAGGTCGTGGGCGCTTATGTCAAGAATTTCGGCTCGCGCTTTCTTGGGCTGACCGGTTCGCCGGAAGCCATAGCCGCCGCGGCCAAGGCCTATCGCATCGCCTATTCGAAATTCCAGGACGACCCGGCGTCGAGCAATTACAGCATCGACCACTCGGCGCTG
>DATEMT010000148.1:0-10792 GCA_035275445.1 Methyloceanibacter sp.
AAGCGCATGATCCTTTTGTCCGAGGGCCGGCTCGTCAATCTCGGCAACGCCATGGGACACCCGAGCTTCGTTATGAGCGCCTCCTTCACCAACCAGACGCTGGCGCAGATCGAGCTGTGGACCAATCCGGGCGAATACGCGAAAGAGGTCTACACCCTGCCGAAGCAGCTCGACGAGAAGGTAGCGCGGCTCCATCTCGGCAAGGTCGGCGCCAAGCTCACCAGCCTCAAGCAAGACCAGGCCGACTATATCGGCGTGCCGGTCGAAGGACCTTACAAGCCCGACGCCTACCGCTACTGAGACAGGCGCGCGTTCGCGGGGGGTGCGACGGCAGCGCGACACGCGCCGTCATTTCTGCCTGTGGGCAAGAGTCGGCGATGAAGCTAAGCTAAGGGCGTGATTCGCCTTGGGGCTCGCGGGGCCGGACCGGCCCGCGTTCAGTCTGTGGCAGCGTGATGCGAGGCGACGCCATGGGCGGGGGCGTAGGAGCGAGGGGACCATGCGGGCCAGCGAGGGCAGGGCTGCACCTTTATCAGGGTGGCCAAAGACGTTCGCCCGCGCCGCCGCCCTTTCGGTTCCGGCCTGCCTGATTTCGCTTCAAGCCGCGCTCGCCGCCGGCGATGCGCCCGCGCTCGATGCCCGCACGCTGCTCACGCTCGGCATCAATCTCGGCATCATCGCCTTTGCCGTCGGCACGGCGATCGCCTGTCTCCGCGCCACCGAACGCGCGCGCAAAGCCGAGGCCGCCGCGCAGCGTGAGGCCGAGCGCTACCGCGCGAGCGAAGGCATGCTCGAAACGGTGCTTGCGGCCGAGCCCCAGGCGCTTCTTGCCGTGTCGGAGGCGGGCGAGGCGGAACTTCTGATCGCCACCCTGCCCGCCCCGCTCGGGGTGCCGACCGGCACGGCCGAGCTGCTCAATTTCGCCGCCTGGCTCGACGCGGCCTCGGCCAAGGCGCTCGACGACGCCATCGATGCGCTGGTCGAGCGGGGCGAGAAGTTCAATCTCATGTTGAGGACCGCGCGCGACCGTTTCGTCGAGGCCGACGGCCGCACCGCCGGCCGCACCATCGTGCTGAAGATGCGCGAGCTCGCCGGCGAGCGGCTCAATCTTGCCGAGCTTGCGAGCCGCCACCGTCAGCTCGAGGACCAGGTCGCGTCCTTGCGCGGACTGCTCGACGAAGCCAAGAAGCCCGCCCGCGTGCTGACCGAGGCGAAACCCAATATCGAAACGCGCTTCCGCAGCTTCGACCGCCTCGCCACCGCCTTTGCCGTGTTCGACGCGAACCAGCGGCTCACGCATTTCAACCAGGCCTATGTCGCGATGTGGAAGTTCGATCCCGAATGGCTCGCCACCCGCCCCCGCGACGGCGACATCCTCGATCGCCTGCGCCAGGCGCGGCGGCTGCCCGAGAAGGCCGATTACCGCGCCTGGAAGCAGGATTGGCTCGCCGCCTACGGCAAAGGCGCCCAGGCCGAGGATCTGTGGCACCTGCCCGACGGCCGCACGCTCCACGTCGTCGCCGACAGCGAGGCCGAGGCCGGCGTGACCTATCTCTACGAGAACGTGACCGAGCGGCTCGCGCTCGAGAGCCGCTACAACGCGCTGATCGAAGTGCAGCGGGAAACGCTCGACACGTTGCGCGAAGGTGTCGCCGTGTTCGCCCCCAACGGATCGTTGCGGCTCTACAACGACGCCTTCGCCGTGCTGTGGCGGTTGAACCCGCACCGGCTCGACGGTCAGCCGCATATCGACGAGATCATCGCCTCGTGCCGGCCGCTCTATGACGAGCCCGAAGAGTGGGAGCGCATCAAGAGCGCGGTGACCGCGATCCTCGCCGCACGCGTGCCTTACGAGAAGGAATTCGATCGGACCGACGGCAGCGTGCTCGCCTGCGCCGCGCTGCCGCTGCCCGACGGCGGCACGCTGTTCACCGCGATCGACGTCTCCGACGCGCGGCACGCGGAGCGCGCCCTGAAGGAACGCGCCGAGGCTCTCGAAGCGGCCGACCGCCTCAAGACCGCTTTCATCAGCCACGTGTCGTACGAGCTGCGCACGCCGCTGACCAACATCATCGGCTTCAGCGACCTGCTGGAGAGTCCCGCCATCGGCCCCCTGACCGAACGGCAGCGCGAGTATCTCGGCGACATCCGCCTCTCGGGGCGCACGCTCCTTTCGATCATCGACGATATTCTCGACCTCGCCACCGTCGATGCCGGCACGCTCGAACTGACGCTCGCGCCGGTGAAGGTGGGCCAAGTCACCGAGCAGGCGGTGCAGGGCCTGCAAGAGCGGATCAAGCAGAACGATCTTGTCCTTGACATCGACATCGAGCCGGGCATCGATGAATTCATCGCCGACGGCAAGCGCGTGACCCAAATGCTGTATAATCTCTTGTCAAATGCCATCGGCTTCTCCAATCAAGGCGGGACGATCGCGCTCCGCTGCGGAAGGCGCGAGTCCCTGCTCGCGTTCACCGTCGCCGATCAGGGCGCCGGCATCCCCGAGGACTATCAGCAGGCGGTGTTCGATCGCTTCGAGAGCCGCTCGCACGGCTCGCGCCATCGCGGCGCGGGACTGGGGCTTTCGATCGTGAAGAGCCTGGCCGAGCTTCACGGCGGCACGGTCACGCTCGACTCCGGTCCCGGTCGTGGAACGCGGGTGACGCTGCTCTTGCCCTATCGGCGTGAGCCCGACCGAAGTTCAGAGCGCGAAGGGGCGCGCTACCCGACCAGCCGCGTCGGATGACCGCGCGTTTCAGTCTCGACGAGGCCGATGTCGCGCGGATGGGCGTCGTCGCGACAAGGCTCGCGCTGATGCTCAAATCCGGCGATGTGGTTACGCTGTCGGGGCCGCTCGGGGCCGGCAAGACGACCTTCGCCCGCGCGCTCATCGCCGGGCTCGGCGGCGCAGCCGAAGTGCCGAGCCCGACTTTCGCGCTGATGCAGCGTTACGAGCTGCCTCACCTCACGCTGAGCCATTGCGATTTCTATCGCCTGGAGCCGCACGAGCTCGACGAGCTCGGCCTCGATGACGCTCTCGGCGAAGGCGCGGTCGTCGCCGAGTGGCCCGAGCGCGCCGCGTCCTGGCTGCCGGAGGACCGTCTCGACATCGCCATCGAGGAGACGGCGCGGCCCGAAGCGCGCCGCCTGGTAATGACGGGACGCGGGCGCTGGGCACAACGGGCCGAGCGCCTCGCGGCGTTGTCGAACTTCCTCGACGACACGCCGTATGCCGGGGCGGACGCGCGCCACCTGCAAGGCGACGCCTCGACGCGATCCTACGCCCGGCTGTTCCTGGCGCGCGACCGCGCCATTCTGATGAACGCGCCGCGCCAACCCGACGGGCCGCCCATTCGCGGCGGCAAGCCTTATAGCGCGCATGTTCATCTCGCCGAGGACATCACGCCGTTCGTGGCGGTGGCTGGCGCGCTGAAAGCGGCGGGCCTCTCCGCGCCCGCGATCCACGCTTTCGATCTCGACCGCGGTTTCATCGTGCTCGAGGATTTCGGCGAGGCGATGTTCGGGGACGAGGTTCGTCGCGGCCGGGCCATGGCCGAACTGTGGACGCCCGCCGTCGACGTCCTCGTGGCCCTTGCCGGCAACGAGCCGCCCGCGCTTCTCCCGGTTCCGGACCACGCGCCTTACCGGCTCCCGCGCTACGACGCGGACGCCATGCTGACCGAGGCTTCGCTTCTCATCGACTGGTTCTGGCCGGCGCTCCATGGCAGCCCGGCGCCGCAAGAGGCGGCGCTCGAGTTCGAGGCGCTATGGCGTCCGCTTCTGGCGGAGGCGGAAGAGGCCGATTCCGGCTGGGTGATCCGCGACTATCATTCGCCGAACCTGATGTGGCTGGCCGAGCGCAAAGGCCTCGAACGGGTCGGGATTCTCGACTTTCAGGACGCGCTCAGGGGGCCCTTGGCCTACGACCTCGTCTCCCTGCTCCAGGATGCGAGATTGGACGTGCCGGAACCGCTTGAACGGGAGCTTCTCGCTCGCTACTGTTCCGCCCGGGGTGCAGGGAGCAAGCCGTTTTCGCGCGATCGTTTCGTCTCGCATTACGCCGTGCTCGGCGCCCAACGCAATTCTAAGATCCTCGGCATCTTTGCGCGATTGGCGAAACGTGACGGCAAGCGCGGTTATCTCGCTCACATCCCGCGGGTCGCGCGTTATCTCGAACGCGATCTGGCGCATCCGTCTTTGGCGGGGCTCCGCGCCTTCTACGAAAATGCATTTCCGCGCGCCGACGACCTGCCGCCGCTCAGCGTGTGAGCGAGGCGCGCCATGACCCGCGCCACGACTGCGATGGTGCTCGCCGCCGGGTTCGGCGAGCGCATGCGCCCCCTGACCTTGCGCATGCCGAAGCCGCTCGTGCCGATCGCGGGCAGGCCCCTCATCGATCATGTGCTTGGGCGTCTCGCCGCCGCGGGCGTCGAGACCGCCGTGGTCAACGTCCATTACCTGCCCGACCAGATCGAAACGCATCTTGCCAACCGGCGCGGAGTCTCGCCCAAGACGGTCGTGTCGGACGAGCGCGGCGTCCTGCTCGACACCGGCGGCGGCGCGAAGAGAGCCTTGCCGCTGCTCGGCCGCGGTCCCTTCTTCATCCACAACGCCGATTCGGTTTGGAGCGAAGGCCCTTCGCCCGCACTGTCGCGCATGCTGAAGAAATGGAATCCGGCGGCGATGGACTGTCTCCTTCTGCTCGCCCCGGCCGCGACCAGCATCGGCTACGCGGCGCGCGGCGATTTCTCCATGACCGCGGACGGCCGGCTCGCCCGCAGAGGACCGGATGAGGTCGTGCCGTTCGCCTTTGCCGGGGTGTCGCTCTGCGATGAGCGGCTGTTCGAAGATGCACCCGACGGGCGCTTCTCGCTGAACCTTCTGTGGGACCGGGCGCTCGACAAGGGCAGGCTCTACGGCATCCGGCTCGACGGGCGCTGGATGCATGTCGGGACGCCGGAAGCCCTGGCCGAGGCGGAAACCGCCTTCGAGCGCGAAGGTGCCTGAGGCCTCGCCAGAAACGTTGCGGCTCTACACCATCCCGCCTTCGGCGCCGTTCCTGACGACGCTCGCCCGAGCCATTCTCGCGGGCCAGTTGCCGGCGCAGGGCAGCGTCAGGCCCGATCCGCTCTTACTTCCCTTGACCACGATCTACCTTCCGACCAGGCGCGCGGGCCGGGCGCTGCGCGAGGCGTTTCTCGCCGAAGCCAAGGACGCAGGGATGCTCCTGCCGCGCATCAGAGCGCTCGGCGATCCCGACGAGGATGCCGCCATCCTCTTCGGGTCCGGAGACGCGATTGACGACGGCGCCATCGCCACGCCTGCCATCGGCGCGTTGCGGCGCAGGCTCGCGCTGATGCGGCTCGTGCTTGCCTTCGGACAGCGCTTGGGCACAGCAACCCTCATCGAGGGGGGCGATGAGACCGGCATCTTCGCCATGACGCCGGGCCAGGCCTCGCATCTAGCCGCCGATCTCGCCCGCCTCATGGATTTCGTCGAGAGCGAAGAGGTCCCGCTTGCCGAACTCAAGGCAATCGGGCCGGAGGAGTTTGCCGGGCACTGGCAGCTCACCGTCGAGTTCCTCAAGATCCTCACCGAGCAATGGCCGCGCTATCTCGCCGACAACCGCCTCGTTTCGCCGGTCGCGCGCCGCACGCTGCTGATGGCGCAGGAGATTGCGCGCCTGGCCAAGGGCTCGACCTACCCCGTGATCGCCGCGGGATCGACCGGCACGCTGCCGGCCACGGCGCGGCTGCTCAAGGCGATCGCCTCGCTCCCGAACGGTGCGGTCGTTCTGCCGGGCCTTGACAAGCGGCTCGACGAGGAAACCTGGGTGACGCTCGGCAAGGTGCCCGAGCATCCGCAACACGGGATGGCGGCGCTTTTGCGCGACCTCGGCGCGGTTCGCGACGACGTCGCCTACGTGCCGGGCGCCGAACCCGATGCGAGAGCGCGCGCACGGCTCCATCTCACCAGCGAGGCGCTGCGCCCGGCCGAGAGCACCGATCGCTGGGAACAATTCCTCGGGGGCAACGATCTTTCCCCTGACGGCAGGGCGAGCCTCGCCAACGCGACCGCGGGTCTTCACCTCGTCGTGGCCCCGACCGCGCATGACGAGGCCGAGGCCATCGCGCTCATCTTGAGATCGGCGCTCGAGACGAAAGGCAAGACCGCGGCCCTCGTCACGCCCGACCGCACGCTGGCGCGACGGGTGGCGACGCGGCTCAAGCGCTACGAGCTTGCGGTTGACGATTCCGCGGGCGTGCCGGTCCGTCATACCGTGCCGGGCGCCTTCCTCGATCTCGTAGTCGGCGCGGCCGAGGCAAATTTCGCGCCGCCCGAACTCATGGCCCTCCTCAAGCATCCGCTCGCCTTGCTTGGACGTGTCCCCTCGGCTGCGCGTTACGCAGCGCGGGCGCTCGAACGCGGGGCCTTCCGCAACGTCTATGTCGGCGAGGGGTTGGCGGGGGCGCGGGCCGCGCTCAACGACGCCAAAAGCGAGGAGCGGCGCGGCGCCCGTCGCTTGAGCGAGACGGAGCACGACGCGGCCGTCGGCCTCGTTGCCGACCTCGAAAGAGCGTTCGCGCCGCTGACCGCTCTCGGCTCCGGCCTCACGACCGCTGCGCGTCTCTCCGAGGCTCACGCCGCCGTGGCCGAGGCCTTGGCGCGCGACGCCGCCGGATCGTCGGCCGCACTTTGGCAGGGCGACGCCGGCGAAGCGCTCTCGGTGCTCCTTGCCGAGTTGATCGAGGAGGGAACCGCCGTCACCCTCAAGCTGGACGAGTACCCCGAGTTCTACCGCAGCCTCGTCGCCGCCGAAGCCGTGCGGCCGCTGCTTGGCCTTCACCCCCGCCTCTTCATCTGGGGCCCGCTCGAAGCGCGGCTGCAACAGCCCGACCTCGTGATCCTCGGCAGCCTCAATGAAGGCGTGTGGCCGCGACCCGAGGAAGCCGGACCCTGGCTCAGCCGGCCGATGCGCGATGCGCTCGAACTCCCGCCGCCCGAGCGCCGCATCGGCCTCTCGGCGCATGACTTCACCCAAGCGCTCGGCGCAAACGAAGTCTATCTCACCCGCGCGCTCAAAGTGGATGGCGTGCCGACCGTGCCGTCGCGCTGGCTTCAACGGCTGCTCGCCTTGGCCAAGGCCGCCCGCATCGAAGCGAAGCTCGCACCCGCCGCTCCTTGGGTCGCGTGGGCGCGGGAGCGCGACCGCGCGCCGATGCTCGCTCCTGTCAAGCCGCCGGAGCCGAGACCGCCGCTCGAAGCGCGGCCAAAGCAATTGAGCGTGACCCGCATCGAACGCTGGATCGCCAACCCTTATGAGATCTTCGCGAGGGACATTCTGAAGCTCGAGCCGCTGAACGAACTCGGCGTCGAGCCCGACGCGGCCTTGCGCGGCGAGATCGTGCATCGCGCCTTGCAGGAATTCTCCAATGACTATCGCGACACCCTCCCTGCCAATATCGAGGAGGCGCTGGTCGCGATCGCCGACCGCCATTTCGCGGCGCTTGCCGGTGCGCCGATGGTCAAGGCGTTCTGGCGGCCTGCGTTCCGGCGTTTCGCGCGCTGGTTCGCGGCGACCGAGCCCGCGCGCCGCGAGGGCGTGAAAGCCCTGCTGCTCGAGGCGCGCGGCAGCCTCGACCTCGGCAACAATTTCCGTCTCACCGCGCGCGCCGACCGCATCGACATCGCCGCGGACGGCTCGGCAGCAATCTACGACTACAAGACCGGCAGGCTGCCCCTGATCGCACATGTCGATGGTCTGTCATCGCCGCAACTGCCCCTGGAAGCAGCGATCGCGGCGGAAGGGGGCTTCCCCGGCCTCGGCCCATGCGCGGTCAGCAAGCTCAGCTACATTCACGTTGCAGGCCGCGGCCAAGGCGGCGAGGAGCGCGATGCGGGAAGCACGGACCCCGCTACGATCGCGGGCGAAGCGCGCGAGAAGCTGATCGGGCTCATCGCACGCTATGCCGACCCGGACATGGCTTACGAGGTGAAGCGCCGCGCCGGACCCTTCCGCCAGGCCTACCGATACGACCAATACGAACACCTCGCCCGCATCAAGGAATGGCTGACGCAAGAGGCCGAGGAGGATTTCGGATGAGAAGCGGCACCACCCTTCCGCCCGAAGCCGACGCCAACCAGGCGCGCGCCGCGCAGCCGGGCGCGTCGGCCTGGGTGTCGGCGAGCGCGGGCACCGGCAAGACTGCGGTCCTCGTCAAGCGCGTGCTGCGGCTCCTGCTTGAAGGTTTCGCCCCCGAATCGATCCTGTGCCTGACCTACACCAAGACCGCGGCGGCGGAGATGCAGAACCGCCTGTTGGAGGCGCTCGCCGCTTGGGCGACGGACGAGAGCGGGACGCTTGCGATGAGCCTTGAAGCGCTCACGAAACGGGTGCCTGACGAGACGCTGCTGCGCACGGCGCGGCGTCTCTTCGCCCGCGCGCTCGAAGCCAAAGGCGGCCTCAAGATCCACACCATACACGGCTTTTGCGAGCGGCTGTTGCAGCGCTTCCCGTTCGAAGCGGGCGTCACTCCGCATTTTTCGGTGCTCGACGAGCACGAGCAGGCAAGCCTAAGGCGCGCGGCGTTCGACGCGACGCTCGCCCGCGCCGCCGACGATGGCGAGGGGCTCCTTGGCAGGGCGTTGGCAAATGTGATGGCCTTCACCACCGGCGATTACATTCGCCAGGTGATCGACACGGTGATCGGCAAGCGCGCCGAGCTTGCCCAGATGGCCGCTTATCACGACGGAAGCGACGATTGGGCCGAGGCCGAGAGCATTGCGCTAAAGCGCCGGTTCGGCGTCGGTGAGGCGTTGGAAGAGACGCTGCTCGGCAGGCTCTCTGCCGTGCTCGGCGACGATGCGATCGACGAGGCGATCAAGGCGCTCGCCGATTTCGGTTCAAATGCGAACACCGATGCCGCAGCCAGGCTTCGCAAGGCGCGAGAAGGCACGGGCGACGCCCGTGTCGCCGCGCTCACGGATTTGTTCCTGACCCAGGAGAGAAAGCCGCGAAACAGGATTTTCACCGCCGGGTTCGTCGGCGCAAATCCCGCACTCGCGGCGCGGTTTGCCGAAGCGCAAGTGCATTTCGCCGCGCTGACCAAACAGCTCGACCATCTCCGCATGGCCGAGGCGAGCGCTTCGGTGCTTGCGCTCGCCGATGCGGTGCGGGGCGAGTACGAGCGGCAGAAGCTGATGAAGGTCGTGCTCGACTATGACGATTTGATCGACAAGGCGCAGAACCTCCTGTCGCGCGCCGATGCCGCGGCCTGGGTGCTGTTCAAGATCGACGGCGGCATCGACCATATTCTCGTCGATGAGGCCCAGGACACAAATCCCGCGCAATGGACCATCGTCGAGAATCTGGCGGCGGAATTCTTCGCGGGCGCGGGGAGAAGCGACCGGCTGCGGACGCTGTTCGCGGTCGGCGACGAGAAGCAGTCGATCTACAGTTTCCAGGGCGCGAATCCGGTGCGCTTCGGCGAGATCGGCCGCGCCTTCCGGCAACGGGCGCACGCGCTCTCGCTCGTGTGGCACGACGTGCCGCTCACCCTCTCCTTCCGCTCGACCGAGGCGGTGCTCGAGGCCGTCGATCGCGTCTTTGCCAAGGCGCCGGCCACTGACGGGCTGATCTTCTCCGCCGACGCCAAGATCACGCACCAGGCGTTTCGTGAGCACGATGCCGGACTGGTCGAGCTTTGGCCGGTCGAAGTCGAGACGCCGGCCGCGCCGTCCCACGCCTTCGAGCCGTGGGAGGAGGAGCAGGCCGCCGCCCGCTCCGTCGATGCGCTGGCGCGGCGCATCGCGCTCACGATCAGGACCTGGCTCGAGACCGGCGAGGAGCTGACCGCGCTGGGGCGCCCGATCGCGGCCGGCGATATCCTGATCCTGCTGCGCCGCCGCGATCCGTTCACGACGCCGATGATCCGCGAGTTGAAGCGCCTCAGCGTGCCGGTCGCCGGCGCCGACCGCATGAAGCTGACCGACCAGCTCGCGGTTCAGGACTTGATCGCGCTCGCCGACTTTCTCCTCATGCGCGAGGACGATCTCGCGCTTGCCGTCACGCTCAAGAGCCCGCTCTTCAACTTCAACGACGACGATCTCTTCGCCCTCGCCTATCGGCGCCAAGGATCGCTGTGGGCGGCGCTGAAGGACAAAACCAAAGACGATTTGCGTTTTGCCGCGGCCCGGGAGCAGCTCTCGCACCTCTTGTCGCGCGCCGATTTTCTGCCGCCTTACGAGTTCTTCTCCGAACTGCTCGGCGCCGACGGCCAGCGCTTGCGCAGGAGCATGCTGACGCGGCTGGGGCCGGAGGCGGCCGAAGCGATCGATGAGTTTCTCGACCGCGCGCTCGCCTTCGACCGCGATTCCCCGCCGTCGCTGCAAGGCTTTCTCAACGAGCTTCGCAGCGGCGACGTCGAGATCAAGCGCGACATGGAGCAACAGCGCGACGAGGTCCGCATCATGACGGTGCACGGCGCCAAGGGGCTCGAGGCGCCGATCGTGTTCCTGCCCGACACGTGCTCGCGCGCCCGCAATCAAGGGCCTCGGCTCTACCCCATGCCGCGGGAAGGCGCAGCGCCCGAAGATGTCGGACATCTGGTGTGGCCCCCCAGCGGCTACACCAAGTTAGCCGCGATCGCGGCCACGATCGAAGAAAGCAAACAAGAGTTGGATCGCGCCGAGCGCGAGGAATATCACCGCCTGCTCTATGTGGCGATGACGCGGGCGCGGGACCGGCTCTATGTCTGCGGCTGGCAGGGACTGCAAAAGCGCGAGGAGAATT
>DATEMT010000149.1:0-5326 GCA_035275445.1 Methyloceanibacter sp.
GTCGCCGCCCTGGTAATGCACTTCGAGACAGTCGTGCGGCTCGCCGGCGGCTTCGATGGTGGCGAGGCCGGCGAAGCGGCCGATGCCGTGGTCGGAATGAACCACGAGATCGCCGACGGCGAGCGCCGACACTTCAGTCAGGACATCGCTGCCGCGCTTGCCGCGCGCGCGCCGCACCAGCCGGTCGCCCAGAATGTCCTGCTCGCCGATCACGGCAAGCCCGGGGGCCTCGAAGCCGGTTTCGAGCGGCAGCACCGCGACGGCGATCGTATCGGGTGGCACGTCCAGCGCCTCGGCAAAACTCTCGGCGCGCGCGGTCTCGCCCGCGCCATGCTCGGAAAGAAGCGCGGCCAGGCGTTCGCGCGCCCCTTTGCTCCAACAGGCGACGATCAAACGCTTGCCCTCGCCCCGCAGCCGCTTGGCGTGGCTCGAGACCGTATCGAACACATTGGCGCCCTCGGTCTGGCGCTCGGCGGCGAAGGAGCGACCCTGCCGGCCCGCGAACGAGACAACGACCGTGCCGTCCGGCTGCTCAGGCCGCTCGAACGGGTCGAACGCGATCGCATTGCGTCCCGACAGCGCCGCGCGCCAGTCGGCCTCGTTCAGGAACAGGCTCTCGGGCGGCACCGGATGATAAGGCGGCGCGCCGAAGGCCTTGCGCTCGAGCGCCTGCGCGCGCGCATCGTAATGGTCGGCGATCTGCTCGAGGCGCCTGCCCCGCGCGTCATCGACGAGCGGATCGAGCGTGACGGCGGCACCGGGCAGATAGTCGAACAAAGTCGCAAGGCGATCGTGGAAGAGCGGGAGCCAGTGCTCCATGCCCTGGTGCTGACGGCCGGCCGAGATCGACTCGTAAAGCGGGTCGTCGCCGGTGACAGGGCCGAACAGGGCGACGTAACGCTGGCGGAAATTGGTCCGCACCTCGGGCGTCAGCGCCATCTCGCTCATGGGCAGGAGCTCGAGCGCCTCGCGCCGCCCTTCGCTTCGCTGCGTGCCGGGATCGAAGGCGCGCAGTTGCTCGAGCGTGTCGCCGAAGAAGTCGAGCCGGATCGGCTCGCGGCCGGGCGGGTAAAGATCGAGAATGCCGCCGCGCACGGCATATTGACCGGGATCGGTCACGGTGCCCGAGCGCACATAGCCGGAAATCTCCAGGCGTCCGATCAACTCTTGCATGCCGATGACGTTGCCGGGCTGAAGCTTGAGGCTCGATGCCGCGATGAAGTCCCGCGGGGGAACGCGCTGCACGACGGCGTTGACGGTGGTGAGAACGATGAGCGGTTTGTTCGCATCGAGCCGGTTTGCGAGTGCGGCCAGCGTGGCGATCCGCTGCGCGATGGTCTCGGCGTTGGGCGCGACGCGGTCGTAAGGCACGCCGTCCCAGGCGGGGAAGCTCAAGACTTCGACGTCGGGCGCGAAGAAGCCGAGCGCCTCTTCCAGGGTGGCGAGGCGGTTGCCGTCGCGCGCGACATGCAAAATCGCCATCGCGCGCCCCGCGGCGCCTCGGGCGAGCTCGCCGAGGAGGAGCGCATCGAACCCTTCGGGCACGCCCGCGGCGACGGCGCGCGGCGTTTCCAGCAGACGCTCGATCGGGAGGTGCGAGAATTTCGGCGAAGATGCCATGGCTCGAGGGATGGTAATCGATCAGCGCGCAGAGGTCAGGCCGTGGAAACGCCTCACGCGGGCAATCAGTTCGTCAAGGCCGGGCTCGCCGAGGGAATGTCCTTCGACCACGGACGCCTCGATGGTGGGATCGGGCACGTCGATCAGGCGCTCGAACGCGGCGATTTCGCCGTCGTCCATCGCTTCGACTTCGCGCTCGGCGAATCGTCCCAATAGAAAGTCCATTTCCTTCGAGCCGCGATGCGTCGCCCGCCACAGCGCCCGGCGCCGACGCATGCCAAGATCGTTGCCGGACATGATAAATCTTTCCTGTGCCGCGACGGGTGGGTTAGAGCGAGCGCGCCGCGCCTGTCAAGCCGGCGCGCCCCGGCGCCGAAGCCACGAGGTTCTAATGCACGTTCGCCCGGAACGCCATGCGTCCGCCTAAGCTCGCGCCGCTCTTCGCCACGGTGCGCTCGCTCAAGGGCGTGGGGCCCAAGGTCGAGGGGCTCCTGAACAAGCTCGTCGGGCCGCGGCACGAAGGGGCGCATGCGCGGCTCATCGATCTCGTTTGGCATCTTCCTGTCGGCGTCATCGACCGGCCGGTCGTGCCGCGCATCGCCGAGGCCAAGATCGGCCAGCTTGCCACACTCGAAGTCACGGTCGCCGAGCACAGGCCGGGCGGCGGGAGCAAGTGGCGATCGCGGGCGCCCTATCGCGTGCTGGTCGAGGACGATGCCGGCGGCGCGTTCGAGCTCGTCTATTTCAAGGCCGACCCCGCCTATCTCAAGCGCCTCCTGCCCGTGGGAAGCCGCCGCCTCATCTCGGGCAGGCTCGAATCCTACGACGGATTGCTGCAAATGCCCCATCCCGATCATGTGGTGGCCGTCGATAGTGGGGCGGCGCTGCCCTTGCACGAACCGGTCTACCCGCTGACCGCCGGGCTCACCAACACCACCTTGCGGAAAGCGATCGCCAACGCGCTCGAACGAATACCGGACGTGCCGGAATGGATCGACGGCGACTTTCTTGACGAGAAGGGCTGGCCCGGTTTCGGCGAGGCGATCGCGCGCCTGCATGCGCCGGCCACCGAGGCCGATCTGCTTCCCTCGGTGCCGGCGCGGGCACGGCTCGCATATGATGAGCTTCTCGCCAACCAGCTTGCGCTTGCCGTGATCCGCGCCCGGCTCAAGCGCCGCGCCGGACGGCGGCTCGCTGCAGCGGGCAAGCGGCGAAAAGCCCTCCTAGCCGCCCTGCCCTTCGCTCTCACCGGCGCGCAGACCCGCGCGCTTGACGAGATCGACGGCGATTTGGCGAGCGCCGACCGCATGCTTCGCCTGCTCCAGGGCGACGTCGGCAGCGGAAAGACCGTGGTCGCACTGCTGGCGATGGCGGCGGCGGTCGAGGCCGGCGCGCAGGCGGCGCTCATGGCCCCGACCGAGTTGCTGGCGCGGCAGCATCTCCAGACCATCAGCGGCTTCGGCGCGGCCGCGTCCTTGCGCATCGCCTTGCTCACCGGCCGCGAGCGCGGACGCGAACGCGCCGCGATCCTCGACGCGCTCAAGGCCGGCGACATCGATATCCTGATCGGCACGCACGCGTTGTTCCAGGAAGAGATCGCGTTCAACGATCTCGGCCTTGTCGTCATCGACGAGCAGCACCGCTTCGGTGTGCATCAGCGGCTTGCGCTCCAAGCCAAGGGCGCAGGCACGGGCGCGGAGCTTCTCGTCATGACCGCGACGCCGATCCCGCGCACGCTCCTCCTCACGAGCTACGGCGACATGGACGTGTCGCGGCTCGACGAAAAACCTCCGGGGCGGAAGCCGGTCGCGACCCGTACCGTCCCGCTCGAACGGTTCGATGAGGTCGTGTCCGGGGTCGCGCGCGCCATCGACGTCGGAGCGCAAGTCTATTGGGTCTGTCCCCTCGTCGCCGAGTCCGAGGTGCTCGACATCGCCGCGGCGGAAGCGCGCTACGCCGAGCTTCGCGCCCGCTTCGGCGAAGTCGTCGGTCTGGTGCATGGACGGCTCGCCGGCAAGGACAAGGACCGGGTCATGGCGGCGTTCGCTTCAGGCGCGCTCGCGATCCTCGTCTCCACCACCGTCATCGAGGTCGGCGTCGATGTGCCGAAGGCGTCGATCATGATCATCGAGCATGCCGAGCGCTTCGGCCTCGCCCAGCTGCATCAGTTGCGCGGGCGCGTCGGCCGGGGGCCGCAGGAATCGTCGTGCATCCTGCTCTACCGCCAGCCCTTGTCGGACACGGCGCGCGAGAGGCTGAACGTGATGCGCCGGACCGAGGACGGGTTCGTGATCGCCGAGGAGGATTTGCGGCTCCGCGGTGGCGGCGAAGTCCTCGGCACGCGGCAGAGCGGTGTGCCGCTGTTCCGCATCGCCGCCCTGCCCGAGCATCAGGACCTGCTCGAAGCGGCGCGCGACCAGGCAAGGCTCACGCTCGGGCGCGACCCTGAGCTCAAGGGCGACAACGCCGCGCGTCTGCGGTTCCTGCTCTATCTCTTCGAGCGCGACGACGCGATCAGGCTGATGCGGGCCGGTTGATTTCGTCCTCAGACGACCGGCTCTTCCTCGGGTACGGACTTCGCCGGTTTCGTCTTCGCGAGGCGGCGCAATTGCTCTTGCTGCTGATCGGGGCCGACGAGACCTGCCGACACGATCAGCTTGACCGCGTCCTCAACGGCAAGCTCGAGCGGGATGACTTCGCTTGCCGGCACGAACACGATGAACCCGGTGGTGGGGTTCGGGCCGTTCGGCATGAACGCGGTAATCAGCGGATTGCCGGCGCCGATCTTGTCGTCCACCTCCACCGGCGGATCGCCGGCAAGAAAGACGATGCAATAGAGCCCGCGCCGCGGGAACTCGATCAGGCCGACGCGCTTGAACGAGGTTCCGTTCTTGGAGAACACCGTCTGGAAGATCTGCTTGAACAGGCGGTAGACGCCGCGCACGACCGGCATGCGGTCGAGCATCATCTCGCCTTGGCTGACGAGGGTGCGTCCGAACAGATTGGCGGTCAGCGCGCCCATCGCCATCACGCCCAGCACGCCGACGATGAGGCCGACGCCAGGTACGCTGAAGGGCAGATAGGTCTCGGGCAGATAGGCGGTCGGGATCAGCGGCTTGACCCAGGCATCGACGAGATTGATGAACCACCACACCACGTAGAGCGTGATGGCGATCGGTCCGACGACGATGAGACCGGTGAGGAAATAGCCGCGCAGGCGGGCGCCGAGACCTAAAGAATGCGTCGGTTCGCCCGCGAGCAGCGCGAGCTGGTCTTGCGCCGGATCGGCCGCGTCATTCGTGTGCTCCGGCGTTGGCTTGTTGTCGACCTTCATGGCGCCTTCAGAGTGCCGATCCAAACGGGCAGTGTACAGGAAATGCCAATGCCACGGTTACGCGGTATGCGGGGGTCCGCAGCTAGAGCTCGGCGGGCAGGCAATCGATCCCGTTTCGCTTCAGCGCGTTGCAGACCTTAACGCTTTGCGCCTTGTCCGGGAAGGGACCGACCTTGAGGCTGTAGAACGTGCCGAAATTGCCGATCTCGATTTTCTCGATTTCGTGGGACACGCCTGACAGGCCCTCGCTCTGCGAGATCTTCTTCCACAGCGCATTGGCTTCATCCTGCGATCGGCTGTTCGCGAGCTGGAGCTTGTAGCCGCCACCGGCCGGAGCCTGCGCCGCGGGCGCGGGCGCGGGCGCGGCGGGCG
>DATEMT010000150.1:0-6647 GCA_035275445.1 Methyloceanibacter sp.
ACGCCTACGCTTCGGCGGACGCGTTCGTCTTTCCGAGCGTGACCGACACGTTCGGTCTCGTGCTGCTGGAAGCGCTGGCCGCCGGTCTACCCGTCGCCGCCTATCCGGCGACCGGTCCGCTTGACGTGCTCACCGACCCACGGGCGGCAATTCTCAGCACCGACTTGCGAACGGCGGCGCTCAAGGCGCTCGATCTCGACCGCGCGGCGGCGCGAGCCCATGCGCTTCGCTTCAGTTGGGAACATTCCGCGCGTCAATTCTTCGAGAATGTGCTTGCCGCCCACCATCTAGGCCTGCCGGCGCGGCTGAAGCGCCTCAAGCGCTGGCGCAAGAAGGACAAGGCCCCGCGCAATAGGGAAACGGCCCGGTTGGGGGGAACCGGGCCGTTTTACTCTCATGCGTCAGTTTGGGGGACGCTTTGGGGGAACTCGCGTCCTCCCAGAGATGGTTCGCAGCCCGGCGCCTTTCAAGAGGATGGTAAAGAATTTTTAGGAAATCCCGTAACTAGCTGATATTTCACTAATAAAATCGACCACGACGGGCCCGTTTTCAAGCCGCGAGACTGCGGCAACGGGATTGTGCAGGCGTTGCCGGCATAGGGCATAAGGGTCCTCGCCAGAGCGCGGGGGACCCTTCGCAAAGCCATGGGCAACGTATCGCAGCCGGACGCGTCCGCCTTCGCAGGGCGTCTCGGCCTCCTCTACGCCGCGTTGTTCTTCGTCGTCGGCTGCTACCTGCCCTTCATGCCGGTTTGGCTCCATTGGCGGGCGCTCGATGCCGGCGAGATCGCCGTGCTCCTCGCTGCCCCGCTCTTCACCCGCATCGTCTTTACCCCGCTGATCGGCTTCGCCGCCGATCTTGCCGGCAGCCGGCGGGCCATC
Organism: Methyloceanibacter sp.; assembly: GCA_035275445.1. GTDB lineage: Bacteria > Pseudomonadota > Alphaproteobacteria > Rhizobiales > Methyloligellaceae > Methyloceanibacter. The sequence goes on from DATEMT010000150.1 coordinate 882, forward strand.
ATTATCGCGCTCGCGTGGGGCTCCCTCGTTTCGTTCCTCTTGCTGTGGGCGGCGAACGGGTTCTGGCAGATGCTCGCCGCGAGCATCCTTCTCGCCATCAACTGGACCACGATCATGCCGTTGATCGAGACCGTGGCGGCGCGCGGGATCCGAACCGGCACGCTCCACTACGGACGCGTGCGGCTGTGGGGCTCGCTCAGCTTCATCGCGGCAAATCTCGCCTCCGGCGTCGTCATCGGCGTGATGGGAGCCAAGATCGTGATGCCGCTCCTTGTCGCCGGCACGGTGCTTCTCGTTGTCGGCGCGCATCTCCTGCCGCGCGACCTTGACGGGAAGAGGCCGGGCGCCGCGCCACGCCGCGGGCTCAAATTCGCCGACGCGTTCCGGCTGATCCACGTGCCGGTCTTTCTGCTGTTTCTTCTTGCCGCGAGCCTGATCCAGGCGAGCCACGCCCTCTATTACAGCTTCGGCACACTGCATTGGCGCTCGCAAGGCATTGCCGACAGCGTGATCGGGGTGCTGTGGTCGATCGGCGTGATTGCCGAGGTCGCGCTGTTCGCCGCTTCGGCCCGGGTCATCGCCGCGCTCGGAACGGCGCGTCTTCTCATGATTGCAGGCCTCGCGGCGGCGTTGCGCTGGGGCCTCATGGCTTTCGATCCGCCGCTCCTGCTGCTCGTTCCGCTGCAGACCCTGCATGCCCTGAGCTTCGGCGCGGCCCACGTCGCCGCGATTCAATTCCTTACGCAGGTCGTGCCCGAGGAGCGTGCCGCGACCGCGCAAGGCCTTTACGCCGCCGCTGTCGCTGGGATCGCGCTCGGCTCGGCGACGCTCGCCTCCGGTCCGCTTTACGCAAACTTCGCCGGCGCCGCCTACGGCCCAATGGCGCTGCTCTCGCTGGCGGGGGCGGCGGGCGCTTATCGCCTGACCCAACTCTGGCAGGAAGGACCGCTCGATGCGGCCGCGATCGAAACCGCTCAAACCCAGGAGATGTGGCCTCAGGATTTCGCGGCCTCGCCGCTTGATCCCTCTCAAGACGAGGCGAGCGGTCAGCCCCAGAGCGCGGGAGGCGGAGGAAGCACCATCGCTCCCTCGTAGGTGAGCCCGGGCACCCGGTCGCGGGCGAGCAGGAGCGGGCCGTCGAGATCGACGAAATCGGCGCCTTGCGCCAAGAGCAGGGCAGGGGCCATGGCAAGCGACGTTCCGACCATGCATCCCACCATGATCTTGAGCCCGAGCGCGCGGGCGGCCGCCTTGACCGCGAAGGCCTCGGTCAGCCCGCCGGCCTTGTCGAGCTTGATGTTTACCGCATCGTAGCGCGCGGCGATCGGCGCGAGCGAAGCGCGGTCGTGCAGCGACTCGTCGGCGCAGATCGGCACCGGGCGAGCGACGTGCTGCAAGATGTGGTCTTGAGAGGCCGGGAGCGGCTGCTCGATCAGCTCGACGCGAGCCGCGGCCGCGGCGGCGAACCGACGCTCCAGCGTTTCGGGGCGCCAAGCCTCGTTCGCGTCGGCGATGAGCCGCGCGCCCGGCGCGGCCTCGCGCACGGCGGCGAGGCGCTCTCCGTCGCCGTCCCCGCCGAGCTTGAGCTTGAGCAGGGGATAGGCGCTGGCTTCGCGCGCTCTCGCCGCCATCGTTTCGGGAGGTCCAAGCGAGATCGTAAGAGCCGTGAGCAGGGGTGCCGGCGCAGCGAGCCCGGCCAGATCGGAAGCGCGCTTGCGCGCCCGCTTCGCTTCGAAATCCCACAAGGCGCAATCGAGCGCGTTGCGCGCGGCCCCGGGCGGCAGCGTTTGGAGAAGCCCGGCCCGCGTCAGGCCATCGGCCACGCTTTGGGCGCAAGCCGCGATTGCCGCGACCACGCCATCGACGCTCTCGCCGTAACGCGCGTAAGGCACGCATTCGCCGCGCCCGCTATGAACCCCGTCGCTGATTGTGGCGACGACCACCGCGGCTTCGTGCTTGACCCCGCGCGAAATGGCAAAGCCGCCGCTGATCGGCCATCGTTCGACCGCGACCGCGAGGTCAAGACCGCTCTTGCGCTGCCGAACCCCGCCAAGCCGACGCCCATTGCCCGCCATAACGCCTTTCTTTCTTCCGGATTTTCGTTCAGAAACAGAGGCCTTCCGACGGCCCGGTCAACAGCTTCAGGCTAAGCCTTTCGATGCTCAAGCGCGACCATCAGGTTGTCCTGCCGACCCAAGCGCGCGCGCCCGGCTTTCGCGTCGAGCTCAGGGGCACGACGTTCCGGCTGGTGGCGACGGGCGCCTGGACGGTTGCCGAGGCGGCCCAGCTCGACACGGCGCTCAAGCGCCTGCGCGTGCCAATCCCGCCCACGCCCGACTTCACCGGCGAAATGGACATTGCCGGTATTGCCGAGATCGATACCGCGGGCGCCATGCTTCTACAGCGGACGGCAGCCGCCTGGGAGAAGAGCGGGCTCCGCACCCGCTACGCCGGAGCGACCGAAGGCTTCCGCATCCTGATCGAGGAAGTGAGCCGCCGCGGCGGGGCCGAGCGCCCGGAGATCGAACGGCGCAGCAAGATGCAGTTCCTGACCGAGGACATGACCAAGGCGCTGACCGGCGTGTGGCGCGACGCCGTCCAGCTCACCGGCTTTCTCGGCGAGGTCACGGCCGCGCTCGGGCGCATGATCCGCCAGCCCTGGCGCTTCCGCCCGGTCTCCTTCATCCACCATCTCGATCATGTCGGCTTTCGCGCCGTGCCGATCATCGCGCTGATCTGCTTCCTCATCGGCGCGGTGGTGATGCAGCAGGGCGTGGTTCAGTTGAAGCCGTTCGGCGCCGAGCCCTTCGCCGTCAACATGGTCGCCATCCTCGCGTTGCGCGAGGTCGGCATCCTCTTGACCGCCATCATGGTCGCTGGCCGCTCGGGCTCGGCCTTCACCGCCGAGATCGGCTCGATGAAGATGCGCGAGGAGATCGACGCCATGCGCACGCTCGGCATCGACCCGATGGACACGCTCGTGCTGCCCCGCATCCTGGCGCTTGTGGTGGCGCTTCCGCTCCTCACCTTCATCGGCGATTTGATGGGCCTTGCCGGCGGCGGCCTGATGGCGTTCGCGGTTCTCGGCCTCGATGTTCCGACCTATCTCGACAAGCTGCGCGACGTGGTGGACTTCCAGCATTTCATGGCCGGCATGATCAAGGCGCCCTTCGCCGCCGTCATCATCGGCCTCGTCGGCTGCCTCGAAGGCCTCAAAGTCGAAGGAAGCGCCGAATCCCTCGGCACGCATGTGACCAGCGCCGTGGTCAAGGCGATCTTCCTGGTGATAATTCTTGACGCCGTGTTCGCCATGTTTTTGTCGGGGATCGGGGTGTGATCGTCGAGAACGGACGCGAAGTTGTGATCCGCGTGCGCGGGCTCGCCAAGAGCTTCGGCAGTCATCAGATTTGGGACGGGCTCAATCTCGACGTCTATCGCGGCGAGATCCTCGCCATCGTCGGCGGTTCCGGTCAGGGCAAGTCGGTGCTGATGCGGGTCATCACCGGGCTGGTGAGGCCCGATGCCGGCGACGTCGGACTGTTCGGGATGAACGCCAAGACGCTCTCGCCGCAGGACCGCCTCGACATCGAGCGGCGCTGGGGCATTCTGTTCCAGGACGGCGCGCTGTTCTCCTCGCTCACCGTGCTCCAGAACATTCAGGTGCCAATGCGCGAGCATCTCGAACTGCCGCAGGCGATGATGGACGACCTCGCCTTCCTCAAGCTCGCCATGGTCGGGCTTCCGCCCAACGCCGCCTACAAGTTCCCCTCCGAGCTGTCCGGTGGCATGCGCAAGCGCGCCGGTCTCGCCCGCGCGCTCGCGCTCGATCCGGAAATCGTGTTTCTCGACGAGCCGACGGCCGGCCTCGACCCGATCGGCGCCACCGATTTCGATCACCTGATCCGCAAGCTGCAGCAGACACTTGGGCTCACGGTCTATATGGTGACCCACGATCTTGATACGATCTTCACCGTGTGCGACAGGGTGGCCGTGCTCGCCGACAAGAAGATCGTGCGGACGGGCTCGCCTGCCGAGTTGCAGCACCGTCCGAACCACCCATGGATCAAGGAATATTTCTGTGGCGAGCGGGCGCGCGCGGCCTCTCCGGGCGAGCGGCCGCGGATCCCGGCCTGATGAGCGTGACGCGTCTTAAGGAACCGGTTTGATGGAAACCAAAGCCAATTACCTGATGATCGGCGGCTTCGTGCTCGGCGTGCTGGCGCTCGCCTTCATCTTCGTGTTCTGGATGAGCAATTTCGGCGGCGGCGGGCAGCGCTACATGATCGTGTTCGAAAGTTCGGTCGCGGGGCTCACCTCGGGATCGAGCGTCGGCTTCAACGGCATCAGGGTCGGCGAGGTGCAGTCCTTCGCGCTGGATCCTCAGGATGCGCGAAAAGTGCAGGTCCTCGTCACCGTGCGCGACGACACGCCGGTGCGCGAGAATTCCCACGCCAGCATCCAGTCGATGGGGCTCACCGGCGGGAGCGGCATCCAGATCACGCCGGGGACGCCCGATTCGCCGCTTCTGGTCGCGACCGCCGACAACCCGGTCCCGGCGATCAGGGCCGATGCCGGCTCGGGCCAGGGCGTGTTCGAGGCGGGCTCCGCCGCGCTCAACAATGCCAACGTCTTCATTTCCAAGCTGAACGCGCTACTTGACCAGAATGAAAAGGCGATCAGCACGACCATGACCAATGTCGAGCAGTTCACCACCATGCTGAACGCCAAAAAGGAAGATATCGGCCAGACCATTACCGACGTTCAGCAAGGGGCTCAGGCCTTCAAGTCATTGTCGACCAAGCTCGAAGTCTCGCTTGGGGATAACGTGGACGGATTGACCCGCCAGGCCCGGGATAGTCTTCAGGAATTCGGGAATTTCATGCGCGAGGGCCGCCGCGCCGCAGTAACGCTGAACCGGATTCTGGAGAAGCTCGAGGCCGATCCGAGGGGTTTTTTGCTTGGTGGGAGCCAGGTCCCGGAATACACTCCAAAAGGAAGATAACGAGCCCTGCGCGGGCCTTGGGGGTGTCTCCTCACCGGGGGGCGATCGGTCATGTCACGATCAGCGCCAACGCTGGCTGCAGGCGTGCTTTGCCTGGGGCTCGTCGGCTGCGCCTTGGCTGGGGGTGGCAGGCCGCCCTCCACCTATGACCTCGTCGCGCCGCGCTCCTTCGCCGCCGCTCCGCGTCCCGTTCCCTGGCAACTCGTGGTCTACGAGCCGACCACCGTTCATGCGCTCGAGACCAACCGCCTGATGGTGCGGCCGCAGGCCGATCAAGTCTCCTACTACAAGGATGTCGCCTGGAGCGATCGCCTGCCGCGCCTGGTGCAGGCGCGCATCATCGAGACCTTCCAGAATTCCGGCGCAGTGAAGTCCGTCAGCGCCTCGACCGGTCAATATGCCCTCGTCACCGATCTTCGCGCGTTCCAGATCGACGTGACGAGCGGCAAGGCCTATGCCGAGATCGAGCTCTTCGCCAAACTGATCAATGTCGCTTCAGGCAAGGTGATCGCGAGCAAGGGTTTCAGCGCGCGCGTGCCGGCGTCGAGCGATTCACCGCACGACGCCATCGCCGCGCTGAACCAGGCCTTCACCGAAGTGCTGCAAGACACCACCACCTGGGTCGCCTCCCGCAAAGCCTGAGGCGCACTTTTTCTCTTCTTCCTAGGATGTCATTGCCCGGCTTGACAGGGCAATCCAGTAACCGACGCCGCGCGTCATCTTCCAAGACTTGGTTTACGGGATGCCCGCCTTCGCGGGCATGA
>DATEMT010000151.1:0-7969 GCA_035275445.1 Methyloceanibacter sp.
GTGCTGTTGGTTGGCTCGGCGGGTAAGCCGGGATGGCCGCGATCGCGGCAATCGAAGCGCCGCCAGTACGAAGCTCCGCCAGCATCGGGTGGAGCGCTGCCGGGAGGCGGCCTGACACGGTGAATCCTTCTTGTGCGGGTCTTGTAAATCTGTCATTTTGAGGGCAAATAGGACAGGCTTGCTGACCTTTGTCGCGGGCGCGGTGCAAGGGGCTTGGGGGATGGTCGCGATGAACCGACATCGGCCCTCGCCCGCATCGCCAAGGGAGGCGTGAGGCGTCCTCCGCCTTCAGCCGGTCAAACGTCTTCAGCTTGTAGCAGCGGGGCGGCGCGAGCCGTAGACAGGGTTTTGAGTGACGATGGCATTGCGTGGAAAGAAACCGGTTTCTTCGCTTGAGGCGTGGCCTTCGCCGCCGCCCGCGCAAGGACTGTACGATCCGAAGCACGAGCGCGATGCCTGCGGCGTCGGTTTCGTCGCCGATCTCAAAGGCCGGCCAAGCCGCAAGATCGTCGAGAACGGCTTGCAGATCCTCGAGAACCTGACCCATCGCGGCGCCGCCGGAGCCGACCCGCTCGCCGGCGACGGCGCCGGCATTCTCGTGCAAATCCCGCATGAGTTCTTGCGCGAGGCTTGCGCGCCTCTCGGCATCGCCCTGCCCGAGCCCGGCCATTACGGCGCGGGCCACATGTTCATGCCGCGCAATCGGGCCCAGCGCATCTACTGCGAGTCGGTCGTCGAACGCGCGGCCGAAGCCGAGGGGCTCACTCTTCTCGGCTGGCGCGACGTCCCGTCCGACAATGCCTGCCTGTCGCAATCGGTGATCGCAACCGAGCCGGTACATCGCCAGGTCTTCATCGGCCGGGGCGCCGGCATCGAGGACGAGAGCGCGTTCGAGCGCCGCCTCTACCTCCTGCGCAAAGTGATCTCCAACACCATCATGGGCGAGACCGGCGGACGCGAGATCGGCTTCTACACCGTGTCGCTGTCATGCCGCACGCTGGTCTACAAGGGCATGTTCCTCGCCTACCAGCTCGGCGCCTATTACCCCGACCTGCAACATCCGCTTTTCGCGTCGGCGCTCGCGCTCGTGCATCAACGCTTTTCCACCAACACGTTCCCGTCGTGGAAGCTCGCCCATCCTTACCGCATGGTGGCGCATAACGGCGAGATCAACACGCTTCGCGGCAATCTCAACTGGATGGCCGCGCGGCAGGCGAGCGTGTCGTCGCCGCTGTTCGGCGGGGACATCGAGAAGCTGTGGCCGATTTCCTACGAGGGCCAGTCCGACACCGCCTGCTTCGACAACGCGCTCGAGTTCCTGGTTCAGGGCGGATACAGCCTCGCGCACGCGGCGATGATGCTGATCCCCGAGGCGTGGGCCGGCAATCCGCTGATGGATGCCAAGCGCCGCGCCTTCTACGAGTACCACGCCTGCCTCATGGAACCGTGGGACGGCCCCGCCGCCATGGCCTTCACCGACGGGAAGCAGATCGGCGCCACGCTCGATCGCAACGGTCTGCGCCCGGCGCGCTATCTCGTGACCGATGATGGACTCGTCATCATGGCGTCCGAGACCGGCGTGCTGCCGATCGCGGAGAAATCGATCGTCGAGAAATGGCGACTGCAGCCCGGCAAGATGCTGCTGATCGACCTGGAAAAGGGCCGGATCATCTCCGACGAAGAGATCAAGGCCGAGCTCGCCTCGGCCCATCCCTACCAGCAATGGCTCGATCGCACGCAGATTCGCGTGCACGAGCTGCCGGGTGCGGCGCCCCCGCCCTCGCGCACCAATGTCAGCCTGCTCGATCGCCAGCAGGCCTTCGGCTACACGCAGGAAAGCCTGAAGTTTCTCATGATGCCGATGGCCGAGTCGGGCCAGGAGGCAGTGGGCTCGATGGGCACCGACACGCCGCTGTCGGCGCTGTCGTCGCGGCCGAAGCTGCTGCACACCTATTTCAAGCAGAATTTCGCCCAAGTGACCAACCCGCCGATCGACCCGATCCGCGAGGAGCTGGTCATGTCGCTCGTCACCTTCATCGGCCCGCGGCCGAACCTGCTCGACCTCGAAGGCACCTCGAAGCAGAAGCGGCTCGAAGCGTCGCACCCGATCCTGACCAACGAGAACCTGGAGCGCATTCGCGGCATCGGCGAAGTCGCCGACAACCAGTTCCGCACCGTCACGCTCGACATCACCTATGGTGCCGACCACGGGGCGTCCGGCATGGCCGAAGCCCTCGACGCGCTCTGCCGCCGCGCCGAAGAGGCCGTTCGCGCCGGCGAGAACATCATCGTCCTCTCGGACCGCGCCGCCGGTCCCGACCGCGTGCCGATCCCCTCGCTGCTCGCGACGAGCGCGGTGCATCATCACCTCATCCGCTGCGGACTGAGGACCTCGGTCGGCCTCGTGGTCGAGACCGGCGAAGCGCATGAGGTCCACCAATTCTGCACGCTTGCCGGCTACGGCGCCGAGGCCATCAATCCCTATCTCGCCTTCGAGACCATCGCGGCCATGCAGCCCGATCTCGAGGAGCAGGTCACCGTCGAGGAAGCGATCAAGCGCTACATCAAGGCGATCGACAAGGGCATCCTCAAGGTGATGTCGAAGATGGGCATTTCCACCTATCAGTCCTATTGCGGCGCGCAGATCTTCGACGCCGTCGGGCTCAGGTCGGACTTCGTCGGAAGATATTTCACCGGCACCAACAGTCAGGTCGAGGGCGTCGGCCTTGACGAGATCGCCCGCGAGACGGCTGAGCGTCATCAGCTCGCTTTCTCGGCCGCGCCGGTCTTGCGCGAAGCGCTCGAGGTCGGCGGCGAGTACGCCTATCGCGTGCGCGGCGAAACCCATATGTGGCGACCGTCGGTCGTCGCCGATCTTCAGCACGCCGTGCGCGGCAGCTTGCCGGAGAAGTACCGCTCCTACGCCAAACAGATCAACGACCAGAGCGAGCAGCTGCTCACGCTGCGCGGCATGTTCCGCATCAGGACGGCCGAGGAGATGGGGCGGAGGCCCGTTCCCCTCGACGAGGTCGAGCCTGCCAAGGATATCGTCAAGCGCTTCGCGACCGGCGCCATGTCGTTCGGCTCGATCAGCCGCGAGGCGCATACCACGCTTGCCATCGCCATGAACCGCATCGGCGGCAAGTCGAATACCGGCGAAGGCGGCGAGGAGTCGGATCGGTTCAAGCCGCTGCCGAACGGCGACTCGATGCGCTCGAAGATCAAGCAGGTGGCGTCGGGGCGCTTCGGCGTGACCACGGAATACCTGGTCAATTCCGACATGATGCAAATCAAGATGGCGCAAGGGGCGAAGCCCGGCGAGGGCGGCCAGCTCCCGGGCCACAAGGTCGATGCCACCATCGCCAAGGTGCGGCACTCGACCCCGGGCGTGGGCCTGATCTCGCCGCCGCCGCATCACGACATCTATTCGATCGAGGACCTGAAGCAGCTCATCTTCGATCTCAAGAACGTCAACCCGAAGGGCGACGTCTCGGTCAAGCTCGTCGCCGAGGTCGGCGTCGGCACGGTTGCCGCTGGCGTCGCCAAGGCCATGGCGGACCATGTGACCATCGCCGGCTTCGAAGGCGGCACGGGCGCTTCCCCGCTCACCTCGATCAAGCATGCGGGCTCGCCCTGGGAGATCGGCCTCGCCGAGACGCAGCAGACGCTCGTGCTCAACCGCCTGCGCGGGCGCATCGCCGTGCAGGTCGACGGCGGCGTCCGCACCGGACGCGACGTGGTGGTGGGAGCGCTGCTCGGCGCCGACGAATTCGGTTTTGCCACCGCGCCCTTGATCGCGGCGGGCTGCATCATGATGCGCAAATGCCATCTCAACACCTGCCCCGTCGGGGTCGCCACGCAAGACCCGGTCTTGCGCGCCCGTTTCCAGGGCAAGCCCGAGCACGTCATCAATTTCTTCTTCTTCGTCGCCGAGGAAGTGCGCGAGTATATGGCGGCTCTCGGCTTCCGCAGCTTCGCCGAAATGATCGGGCAAACCGAGATTCTCGATAAGAGCCAGGCCATCGACCATTGGAAGGCGAAAGGCCTCGATTTCAGCCGCATCTTCCACAAGCCGGAGGTGCCGCAAGAGGTCGCGATCTACAATTCCGAACGGCAGGATCACGGCCTCGATAAAGTCCTCGACGTGAAACTGATCGGGCAGGCGCGCGCGGCGATCGAAACGAAGAAGCCGGTCAAGATCGAGCTTCCGATCAGGAACACCGATCGCACCACCGGCGCGATGCTGTCGGGCGAAATCGCCACGCGCTACGGCCACGCCGGCCTGCCGGAAGACACGGTCTGGGTGAGCCTGTCGGGCGCCGCCGGGCAGAGCTTCGGCGCCTGGCTCGCTCATGGCGTCACCCTCGATCTGGTCGGCGAGGCCAACGACTATGTCGGCAAGGGTCTTTCCGGGGGACGCATCGTCGTCCGCCCGCCGGCCGAGTCAAGCATCGTGCCGGAGAAGTCGATCATCGTCGGCAACACCGTGCTCTATGGCGCGATTGCCGGCGAGTGCTATTTCCACGGCGTCGCCGGCGAGCGCTTTGCCGTGCGCAATTCGGGCGCGATCGCCGTGGTCGAAGGCACCGGGGATCACGGCTGCGAATACATGACCGGCGGCGTGGTCGTCGTGATCGGGCCGACGGGACGCAATTTCGCCGCCGGAATGTCGGGTGGGATCGCCTATGTTCTCGATGAGGACGGCCAGTTCGAGCGCCGCTGCAACCTCGCCATGGTCGATCTCGAACCCGTGCCGAGCGAGAATGACGTGATGGAGAAAAGCCGCCACCAGATCGGCGATCTCGAAAGCCACGGTCTGGTCGATATCGCCGACATGAGCCGCTTCGACGAGGAGCGCCTGCGCCGGCTCATCGAGAACCACCTCCATTACACCGGCTCGGCGCGCGCCAAGGCGATCCTCGATGACTGGGGCGCTTACCTGCCCAAATTCGTCAAAGTGATGCCCGTCGAGTATCGCCGGGCGCTCGAGGAGATCGCGCGCCGGCAGCAGGCCGACAAGACCGGACTTGGCGACATCGAAATCGGCTTGCGGGGCAACGGCAAGTAATCTTTCTGCGGGCAGGTCAATGCCGCGGTGGACGACACCGGGCCGGTTGCCTCGCGAATGCTTGACGAAGGCGCAAGACGGTGGCTACTCGCTGACAGGCCTTCAGACAGGCGAAGGGCGTAATGGGCAAGATCACGGGCTTTCTCGAAATCGAACGCGAGGACCGGTCTTACGAGCCGGCCTCCGACCGCGTTCGGCATTATCGCGAGTTCGTGATCGCGCCGAGCGAGGCGGAGATCGCCCGCCAAGCTGCCCGCTGCATGGATTGCGGCATCCCCTATTGTCATACCGGCTGCCCGGTGAACAACCAAATCCCGGACTGGAACGATCTCGTCTACCACGCCGACTGGGAAGTCGCGGCGGCGAACCTGCACTCGACCAACAACTTCCCCGAAGTGACGGGCCGGATCTGCCCCGCCCCGTGCGAGGCCGCCTGCACCCTCAACATCATCGACGTGCCGGTGACCATCAAATCGATCGAATGCGCCATCGCCGACAAGGCTTTCAATGAAGGCTGGGTGCGGCCGATGCCGCCGGAGACGAAGACCGGCAAGCGCGTCGCGGTCGTCGGCTCAGGTCCAGCCGGTCTTGCCGCGGCGCAACAGCTCGCCCGCGCCGGCCATGACGTGCATGTCTACGAGAAATACGCCTTTCCCGGCGGCCTGCTCCGCTACGGCATTCCCGATTTCAAGATGGAGAAATACATCGTCGAACGCCGGGTGAAGCAGATGGAGGCCGAAGGCGTCACCTTTCACTGCAACGTCCATGTCGGCCGCGACCTTGCCGTCGCCACGCTCGAGCGCGACTACGATGCCGTGCTGCTCGCGGGCGGCGCCGAACATCCCCGTGACCTCGAAGTCCCGGGCCGCGACCTCGACGGCGTCCATTTCGCCATGTCTTATCTGCCGCAGCAGAACCGTCGCATTTCGGGCGAGCCGCAAGGCGACATCGAGCCGATCCTCGCCACGGGCAAGCGCGTGGTGGTGATCGGCGGCGGAGACACCGGCTCCGACTGCATCGGCACCTCGTTCCGTCAAGGCGCGGTCTCGGTGACGCAGCTCGAGATCCTGCCTGAGCCGCCCGAGCATGAGAACAAGGCTCTGACCTGGCCGCATTGGCCGCTCAAGCTCCGCACCTCATCGAGCCAGGCCGAAGGCGCGGCGCGCGATTTCAGCGTGGCGACCACCCGCTTCCTCGGCTCGGACGGCAAGGTCGAGAATCTCGAATGCGTCCGTCTCGACAACCAGTTCAAGCCGATGCCGGGGACGGAGTTTCACATCCCCGCCGATCTCGTCCTGCTGGCAATGGGCTTCCTCCATCCGGTGCGCCAAGGCATGGTCGAGGATTTGCGTCTCGATCTCGACGCGCGCGGCAACGTCAGGGCGAACGAGCTCGACTACCGCACCTCGCGCGCGAAGATCTTCGCCGCGGGCGACATGCGCCGGGGCCAATCGCTGGTGGTGTGGGCGATTCGCGAAGGGCGCCAGGCGGCGCACGCGATCGACAAATTCCTGATGGGGAAGACCGAGCTCCCGCGCTAGCTGCGTGCTAGGCGTGTCAGCTCGGCGGCCAGGTGAAATCGTCGCCGCGCCCGGTCTTAGGCTTGAGCTGCTCGCCCTTGATCAAAACCTTGTAATAGGGCCGCTGCGACAACGGCAGCCGCGGCCGCGACGAGGCAAGCGTGGGGTCGGCCACCGAGGACAGGGTCGCGACGGCGGTCAGTCCGTTGCCGAGCTCGCTCGTAATCATCTCGGCATCCGACCCACCCTGCGGCGTACCTTGCGAGGTCAGGCCTTGCGCGGCCTGGAGGGTCTGATCGATCTCGGGCCTGACCACGCTGACCTCGCCGACATTGCTCTCTTGCAGCGGCGGCGCCGCGCCCTCCGCGGCTGGTTCGGTTCCGGTCTCGACTTCGCCGGTCGAGGGAGCGTCCGGAGCGGCCGTCGCGGGCGACGGCGCCGCGGGCGCTTCCGCGACCATATCGCGGCCCATGACCTTGGCCTGCTCCTCCTCATTGCCGGCGAGCGGGATGTTGCGTTCGATCTTGGCAAGGTTCAGGTCGCTGCGGAGATCCTTCTCGACGAAATGAGCGAGCTTCAAGTAGCCGCGCGCCGTGAAGTGGACGCCGTCATCGGCTCTGAGCCGCTTGACCTGCCCGGTCATATCGGGCCCGTACGGGCTGTAGCGCCCGCCCTCGTCGGCGAAGCCGGTCCAAGTATCGACATACCTGGCACCGTTGATGAATGCCTTCTCGCGATACACATCGTTGAGCGCCTCGGCATCCGTATTCTGGCCGGGGCTGCGCATGATGGGGAGACCCACCCAATAGACGGCGACATTGGCCGCGCGCAGCTGCTTGACGAAGGCTTCGACCCTTTTACCGTAGATTTCTCGCCAGCCCTCGCTGCCGACCTTCAGCCAGTCCTTGCCGCTGCGAACGCCTTGGGCGTCGCTTGCGCCGAACATGACGACGGCGATCTGGTAAGTGTCTTCCTTGAGAAGTTTCGCGAGCTGCTCGTTCCAATCGAAGGAATCGGTGCGCGCAAATCCGCTGTTGGGTTTCGCCTGCTGGATGAATTCGAGGGTCTTGTCCTCCTCGAAGGCGCGGTAGAGGCCGGACCAAAGACCGTCGCCCAGCGAATCGCCGAGCACGACGACGCGGTAGCGGTCGCCATTGGGGAACGGGTTGATATAGCTGCGCTGCACTGGAGCGTTGCCTTGCGCGAGCGCAGGCAGGAGCCCGAGGACCAAGCCGGACACAACGGCCGCGGCGGCCGCGAGCGCGAGCCCTGCCGCACGGCGGTCGGAAACCTTAGCGAACATGGCCATTAGGTCCTTCACCGGCCTTACCCTCGAGCCCGGAGCCCGACACTCGTAATCCCTTCCAGGGAAAACGCCAAG
>DATEMT010000152.1:0-2561 GCA_035275445.1 Methyloceanibacter sp.
CCCGCTGCTCTCGCCTTCATGGGAGCGACCTTCGCAGCGCTGATGCCGAGGGAAAAACCAGAAGCTAATCATAGGCGCGGCTTGAGCGATTTAAGCAAAGAAGCCGCGCCGCTAACCCAAAATCATGATACCCGGAGTCATGTTAAATCTACTGCCCACTTCATTAGCCGCTCGTTAGCCGCCTGAATATGCACGACACAGAAACATCGCTGCAAAACAGAGACTTAGGCTCAATCGAGCCGATGATGCTCTATATGGGACGCCGCGCCCGCGAGGCGGCGGCGGCGCTCGCGCTTGCCTCGACCGAGGCCAAGAACGCGGCGCTCATGCTCATGGCGGAGCGGCTCGAGCGCGACGCGGCCAAGATCCTCGAAGCCAACGCGCAAGACCTCGACGCCGCGCGCGCCAAGGGGCGGGACGGCGCGTTTCTCGACCGGCTCACCCTGACGGGCGCGGGGCTCGCGGCGATGGCGAAGGGCTTGCGCGAGATCGCCGCACTCCCCGATCCCGTCGGCCAGGTGATGGACCGCTGGACGCGGCCCAACGGGCTCGAAATCTCGCGCATCCGCGTGCCGCTCGGCGTCGTCGGCATCATCTACGAGTCGCGGCCCAATGTGACCGCCGATGCCGCCGGTCTGTGCTTGAAGTCGGGCAACGCCGCGATCCTGCGGAGCGGCAGCGAAAGCTTCCTCACCTCGCTCGTGATCGCCAACACTTTAAGCGAGGCGCTGGACGCGGCTTGTCTGCCCGAGGCCGCGATCCAGCTCGTGCCGACGGTCGATCGCTCCGCGGTCGGCCTCATGCTCGGCGGGCTTTCCGGCGCGATCGACGTGATCGTGCCGCGCGGCGGCAAGGACCTCGTCGGCCGCGTGCAGGCCGAGGCGCGGTTACCGGTCTTCGCCCATCTCGAAGGCGTCTGCCATGTCTATGTGCATGGCGCCGCCGATCTCGACATGGCGAAGACGATCGTGCTCAACGCCAAGATGCGGCGGACGGGCGTGTGCGGCGCGGCCGAGACGCTTCTGGTCGATCGCGCGGCGGCGCCTTCCCATCTCGCGCCGCTCGTCAAGATGCTGATCGAGGCGGGGTGCGAGGTGAGGGGCGATGAAGCGGCAGAACGGGCCGACCCCCGCGTCAAGCCGGCGAGCGAGGACGATTGGCCCAAGGAATATCTCGACGCGATCATGGCGGTGAAGGTGGTTGACGGCCTCGACGAGGCGATCGCGCATATCGCCCGCTACGGGTCGCAGCATACCGACGCCATCGTGACCGAAGATCGCGAAGCGGCGGAAGAGTTTCTCGCCCGCGTCGACAGCGCGATCGTGCTGCACAACGCTTCGACCCAGTTCGCCGATGGCGGCGAGTTCGGCATGGGCGGCGAGATCGGGATTGCCACCGGCCGCTTCCACGCGCGCGGCCCCGTCGGCGTCGAGCAGCTCACCATCTTCAAATACGCCGTGCGCGGGCAGGGCCAGACCCGCCCTTGAGCAGCGGCAAACAGACGCAAGACAATGAGCGCGCGCGGCCGCCGCAGGCGGCGCCCGGCATGCGCATCGGGCTCCTCGGCGGCTCGTTCAATCCGCCGCACGAGGCCCACCGCGCCATCAGCCTCGAAGCGCTGAGGCGGCTCAAGCTCGACCGGGTGTGGTGGCTCGTCGCCCCGCGCAACCCGCTGAAGGCCCCGTCCGCGCTGCCGAGCCTCGAGGCCCGCGTCAAAGCAGCGCAGGAGTTCGCCCGCCATCCGCGCATCGACGTCACCGGCTTCAGCGGCGGCTCGGTCTATACCGCCGATCTCCTTGCCGCGCTCGCACGCCGCTTCCCCGGGGTCCGCTTCGTCTGGCTGATGGGCGCCGACAATCTCTCCCTGTTCCATCGCTGGCGCGACTTCGAGGACATCTTCGCGCGCGTGCCGATCGCCGTGTTCGACCGCCCGGGCTACCGGCTCAAGGCGCGGGCAAGCCGGGCGGCGCAGCGCTTCGCCGATTACCGGGTCGATGAGACCGACGCCGGCGGCTTGGCCGACCTCATCCCCCCGGCCTGGACGCTCCTGACCCACCCTCTGTCGAACCTCTCCTCGACCGCGCTCCGCGCCCGCGCGCCCGGCCAAAAAGGCAAGAAAAAAACCAAGAGCCACTAGCCCTATTGAATCGGATGCCGGGCCCATACTATTTTTATGGAGCGAGGCCGCATCCGACTCACCTCGTCGCGCGTTTGGCAGGGGCAACGGATCGGCCGTTCGCCGAGGAGCAATGGCAGAAGGATATTCACCACAACATGCGCTCAGCTAGAGAGGGTGCCCAGCGCGGCACGCCTCCCAGCGGATTGCCGCCGTTTGGCGCGCATCCGAACCGTCTCCTCAATGTCGTGCTCGACACGCTCGACGCCGCCAAGGCCGAAGATGTCGCGGTCATCGACTTGAGAGGCAAGACCTCGATCGGCGATCAGATGGTGGTCGCTTCGGGGCGCTCGCAAAGGCATGTCGGGGCCGTCGCCGACAATCTTGTCAAGAAGCTGAAGGATGAGGGCTTTGGCCGCGCCCGGGTCGAGGGCATGCCCCAATG
>DATEMT010000153.1:0-3275 GCA_035275445.1 Methyloceanibacter sp.
CGCCGCCGTCTTCCTCGTCATCGCCGATGTCGATCCGCTCAAGGCCTCGCTGATGGGTTTGGCTTTTGCCGCGGCGTCGTTCTTCCCGGCGCTTATCCTCGCCATCTGGTGGCCGCGCTGCACCAAATGGGGGGCGATGGCGGCGATGGCGACCGGCTTTGCCGTCATGGCGGCCGATGCGGTCTTCGGCGGGGCGCTCGGCATTTTCGGGGCGCAGTTGAGTGCGCCGCTGGCAAGCCTGATCGGCGTCGTCCTTGCGTTCATCGCCGGCATTGCCGCAAGCTATATGCAAGCTCCTCCCTCGCGGGCCGAGGCGGACTATCGCCTGGCGATGCGTAATCCCGATGGCGAATCCATCTATGATCGCGCCCAGGCGCGCGCCGCGGCGGCAGCCGCCTCCTCGGCGGCAGCGAGGGCCGAGCACGGCGAGGCTACGGAAGCGACACGATGAACGATGCGCCATCGGCCAAGGACAAACGGCTCACGCTCTATCCCGAGCTCGTTCCCTATCGCACCGGCCGGCTGAAGGTCTCCGACCTTCATGAGCTCTATTTCGAGGAATGCGGCTCGCCCGCAGGAAAGCCCGCGCTCCTCCTCCATGGCGGTCCGGGCGGCGGCATCAACACGGTGATGCGCCGCTACCACAATCCGCGCGCCTATCGCATTATTCTCTACGATCAGCGCGGATGCGGACGTTCGACGCCGCACGCCTCGCTCGAGGAGAACACGACGTGGCATCTGGTCGACGATATCGAACGGCTGCGCCAGCATCTCGGGATCGAGCGCTGGCAGGTCTTCGGCGGCTCGTGGGGTTCGACGCTCGCGCTCGCTTACGCCGAGACCTACCCTGAGCGCGTGACCGAGCTCGTGCTGCGCGGCATCTTCACCTTGCGCCGCGCCGAGCTCGAATGGTTCTACCAGGAAGGCTGCAGCTGGATCTTCCCCGAGGCCTTCGCCGACTACGCCCGCGTGATCCCTGAGAGCGAGCGGGGCGACATGATCGCGGCCTATTACCGGCGATTGACCGACGACGACCCCGACACGCAGCTCGAGGCTGCACGAGCCTGGAGCGCCTGGGAGGGCAAGACGCTTTCGCTCTTGCCCGATGCCGACAGGGTGCGCCGCTTTTCCGAGGATCATTACGCGCTCGCCTTCGCCCGCATCGAGTGCCACTACTTCGTCAATGGCGGCTTCTTCCATGTTGACGACCAACTGATCGCCGACGCGCAGCGTCTGTGCGCGATCCCGGGCGTGATCGTGCATGGCCGCTACGACGTCGTCACGCCCGTCAAGATCGCCTCCGACCTTTCTCGCGCCTGGCCTGAAGCCGATCTGCGCATCGTCACCGATGCCGGTCATGCCATGACCGAGGCGGGCGTCGTGCATGAGCTGGTCGCGGCCACCGACCGCTTCGCCGCGGACAGCGCGACCTAGCTAAGCCCCTCGCCGATGAACGACAGCACGACGTTGCGTCGGTGGGGGCGCGCGCGATGCTCGATGAGATAGACGCCCTGCCAGGTGCCGAGCGTCATCTTGCCGTCGACCACGGGGATGGCGAGACTGACCGATGTCAGCATCGCCTTGATGTGGCTCGGCATGTCGTCGGGCCCCTCTTCTTGATGGGCGTAGTCGGCGCCCTCGGGCGCGAACGCTTCGAGCGCGTCGAGGAGATCGCGTCGCACGTTCGGATCGGCGTTCTCCTGGATCGTGAGCGACGCCGAGGTATGGCGCACGAACACGGTGAGCAGCCCGTTCGCCCCGCCGATCTCCGTGAGCCAGCTTGCGAGCATGCCGGTAATCTCGCTGAAGCCCTTGCCTTGCGTTGCCACTGCGAAACTGTGGTTCGCCTGTCGGATCGCCGTCACGGGCTTTGCGTTTGCCTCCACGCGTGCTTATGGCGCCATCGTCGCGCGCATGCGTCGCGTTGACAAGACCGCGGCCTGCGCGCCGGAAAGCGCCGGTTCGGGCGGGGCGCAGCCCAGCACCGTCCCACTCTAGGGCGCCACTTAACCCAAAATTTACTTGAGCTTGTCACGCTGGCTCGGACCGCTTCTTCGCGCATCCGCTTCGGTCGCAAGACCCTCCAGCCATTCGGGCGCCGCTTGCCCAAGGTGAACGAGCATCATGTCTTCACAAGCAAGTTGGCAGACAGGCGCTTCTGACCGGAGCGGGGCCGACTGGAGCGAAGAATTCCCGGATCGGCAATCGGTCGAAGGGTTGCTTCGGCGCCTGGTGCGGCAGGTGGAGGAAACCGAGCGCCGCTATGGCGAAGCGCTCAGCGACCTGCAAGGCCGGCTCGACCAATTGGCGCTCACGACCGGCGCCGCGCGCGTCTCCGCCGCTTCCGACGACAGTGCGACCCTGGATCGGCTGCACGACCAGGTGAGCGGGCTCGCGCGGCGCTTCGAGCGCGAGGCAGCAACCTCTCTCGACGATTTCGAGCGCCTCGGCCAGGCGGTCCTGGGCGGCCTCGACCGCAGCACGAGCGGTCTCGTCTACGCCAATTCGATCGCCCCGTCGGCATTCGTTCCGCAGCCGAGTTTCCCGCTCCCGCCTTTGCCCGACGCCGACCACGATCTCAGCAAGCGTCTGGTCGAGATGGCGGAACGGCTCGAACAGTCCGTCGATTCGGCGATGGCGCCGAAGACGGTCAACGATTTGACTGCGCGCGTCGAGGCGATGGCCCGGCAGATCGCCGCCGCACTCGCCGCTCTGCCTTCGCCCGTGTCGCTTGCACCGATCGAGCGGCAGATCGCCGATATCGGCCACAAGCTCGATCATGCCGAGGGCGAGCTTGTGAGGATCGGCGCCATCGAGACGGCGCTCTATCGCCTGATCGAGCGCGTCGACGGGCAGGCGGGACAGCTCGGCGACATGGCGGCCAAAGCCGCGACCGAGGCCGCGCGTCTCGTCCTGAGCGAAGCGAAGTTCGATGCGGCGACTGCCGAACGGCTCGACGCCATGCATCGCGACCTCAAGGCGATGAACGAACGCTCGACCGCTGCCGGCGATCGCCTCGCCGGCATTGTCGAAACGGTGCACGATTCGCTGAAGCAACTCGTGCAACAGGCGGAGCGGAGCGCCGCGCCTTCGAGCGAACTCAAGTCCGCCGTGCCCTTCGTGCAGGATGCGCCGCAATCTCATAAGAACGAGAGCGAACCGGCACGGAGCGCAGAGCAGCGCGCTGTCGAGCCAAGATCGACATTCGGACGCGCGCCTGTCGCCGGATCCGGCGACAGACCGGCCGATCGTGGCGAGGAGAAACCTGCCGGCCG
>DATEMT010000154.1:0-32219 GCA_035275445.1 Methyloceanibacter sp.
CTCTCGTGAAATCGGCAAATCAATGAAGAGCCTTGCATCGGCGCACGCGCGTCTTCTGACGGCAAGATATAAGCGTTTACCGATTACGCCGCCGTTTCGGCGGTATTAAATTTCAGTAAGGTTTCAAGGCGAAAGCGGCCCTCGGCAAGGCGTTCGCGCTTGATATTTAGCGCAAGCGTCAATTCTCGTCCAGCAAGCGCTTCAAACGCCGTTTCTCTCCGGCACTTAGCGGCGCGGCGCCGTCGGCCGCCCTCCTGCGCCGATAGGCGAGAACGATGAGGATCAGCGCCGCGGCGAAGACGGCAGGCGTTGCGAACCACAGCAGCAGGGTCTCGCGCGAAAGCCGCGGCTTGAGCAAGACGAAGTCGCCGTAGCGCGCGACGATGAAGTCGACGACCTCGGGGTCGCTGTCGCCCGCCTCCAGCCTCTCGCGCACGAGCAGCCTCAGGTCTTTTGCCAGCGGCGCATCGGAATCGTCGATCGACTGGTTCTGGCAGACAAGGCAACGCAAACCGGCCGAGATGCCGCGCGCGCGTGCCTCGAGCGCAGGGTCGGACAGGACTTCGTCGGCTTGGACGGCGTGGGCGGGACCGGGCGCAAGCCATGCGGTCCCAAGGACAAGACCGAGCGCCGCGAGCAGGCTGCGCCAGGACATAAGGTCACTCCCCGGCCGCGGCCGGCGCCGCTTTCGGCTCGCCCCGCTTCGGCGCACCGACGCGCAAGCGGCGATCCGACAGCGAGATGGCGCCGCCCAGGAACATCACCAGCGCGCCGATCCAGATGAGGCGCACGAGCGGATTGAAATAAAGACGGATGCTGTAGGCGCCGTCCTTGAGCGGATCGCCGAGCACGGCATAAAGATCGCCGCGCCAGCTCGCATGGATCCCAGCCTCGGTCGTGTCGGTCCGCTCCACGGTGAAATTGCGCTTCGAGGGTTCGAGCTCGGTGACGGCGCTCCCGCCGCGCGTGACGGCGAAGACGGCCGCCTGCTCGCGATAGTTGGGACCGTCGCGCGCGGCGACGCCCTTGAAGGTGAGCGTGTAGCCGGCGATCTCGGCGCTCTCGCCGGGCTTGAGCGCGACGATCGCCTCCGACCGCCACGCCGTGGTGGCGACGATGCCGATCAGGGCGAGTCCGAGCCCGGCATGGGCGAGCGCGCTCCCGTAGGCCGCGCGCGGCAGATTGCTTAAGCGCCGCCAGGTTTCGCCGAGCGTTGCCTCGCGAAGCTTCACCCGGTAGGCGATCTCCGACAGCGCGCCGAGGATGAGCCAAAGACCAAGGCCGATGCCGAAGGGCGCAAGCCATGGCCCACGTCCCCAGGTCAAGGCGAGCAGCAGCACCACCGATGCAAGCGCGATGACGGCAGCCGCGATGAGGCGCTGCCCCGCCGCAACCAGGTCGCCCCGCTTCCACGCGAGCAGCGGCCCGAACGGCATGGCGATGAGAAGCGGGACCATGAGCGGCGCGAAGGTGAAATTGAAGAAGGGCGCGCCGACCGAAATCTTATCCCCGGTGATCGCTTCGAGTGCGAGCGGGTAGAGCGTGCCGACCAAGACGGCGGCACAGGCCGTCGTCAGCAGGAGATTGTTCAACACGAGCGCGCCTTCGCGGCTGATAGGCGCGAACAGGCCGCCTTGCGACAGCAGCGGCGCGCGCCAGGCGAAGAGCGCGAGCGCGCCGCCGATGAAAAATCCCATGATCGCCAGAATGAACACGCCGCGAGCGGGATCGACCGCAAATGCGTGCACCGAGGTGAGCACGCCCGAGCGTACGAGGAAGGTCCCCATCAGGCTCAGCGAGAAGGTGATGATGGCGAGCAGGATCGTCCACACTTTCAATGCGTCGCGCTTCTCCATCACCAGCGCCGAATGGAGCAGCGCCGTGCCCGCGAGCCACGGCATGAAGGAGGCGTTCTCGACCGGGTCCCAGAACCAGAAGCCGCCCCAGCCGAGCTCGTAATAAGCCCACCACGAGCCCAAGGCGATGCCGAGCGTGAGGCACATCCAGGCGGCGAGCGTCCACGGCCTCACCCAGCGTGCCCACGCCGCATCGATGCGCCCGTCGATGAGCGCGGCGACGGCGAAGGAGAACGCCATGGAAAAGCCGACATAGCCGGCATAGAGGAAGGGCGGGTGGATGGCGAGCGCCGGGTCTTGCAGGATCGGGTTCAGCCCCTCCCCGTCGAACGGTGCGGGGACGAGTCGCGCGAACGGATTGGACGTGACGATGATGAAGAGCAGGAACGCCGCCGCGATCGAGCCCTGCACGGCAAGCACATTGGCCTTGAGGCCGCGCGGCAGATTGGTGCCGTAGGTCGCCACGCTCGCGCCGAACAGCGCAAGGATCAGCACCCATAGCACCATCGAGCCTTCGTGGTTCCCCCACACACCCGAAATCTTGTAGAGCAGCGGCTTCGCCGAATGCGAATTCTGCCAGACATTCTTCACCGAGAAGTCCGAGGTGACGTAGGCAATCATGAGGGCGGCAAACGCGATCGCGATAAGCACGAATTGGAGCCGGGCTGCCGGCACGGCGATCTCGGCGAGGTGCGGATCGCGGAAGCGCGCGCCGGCAAGCGGCAGCACGGTCTGCACGATCGCAACGGCGAGGGCGAGGATCAGCGCGTAATGCCCGGTCTCAGCGATCATCTCGTTCTCCCGCTTTTCGCGCTCCTCAATTCACCTTGGCATCGGCATTGGCCGGTTTTGCGGCGGCGTCTTCGTGCCACAAGCCTTGGGCCTTCAGCTTCTTGGCGACTTCCGGCGGCATATAGTTCTCGTCGTGCTTGGCAAGAACGCTGTCGGCGCGGAAGACGCCGTCGGGCGCAAGCATCCCTTCGGCCACCACGCCTTGGCCCTCGCGGAACAAATCCGGGAGCACGCCGGTATAGGTCACCGCAAGCGTCTTGGCCCGGTCGGTCACAACGAAACGGATCGTCGTCCCCTCGCCCCGCACCACGCTCCCCGTCTCGACCAGACCGCCGAGCCTGAACCGCGTGCCCGGCGCAACCTTCATCTCCGCCACCTCGCTCGGGCTGTAGAAGAACACGATCGAGTCGCGCATGGCGAAGAGGACAAGGCCGATGGCCGTGGCGAGCACGACGAGACACGTGCCGATCAGAACGCCTCTTCGCTGCTTTCGCGTCATGACTTCAATCCGAGTTCGTCGGCGAGCCGGTCGAGTTGCTGAAGCGCCTCGCTGTCGCTGCTGAACTCGCCTCTGGCGCGGTCGAGCGCTTTCACCGCGTCGTCCTTGCGGTCGAGAACCGTATAGGCCCGCAGGAGCGTGAGCCAGTCGGCAACCGACCCGCCGCCCTGATCGAGCCGCGCGGCGAGGCCTTGCACCATGCGCTCGATCATCGCCTGGCGCGCGGCCGGATCCATGTCTTGCGCCGCAGCGATGTCGGCGGAGGTCGGACCCTTCGCGGTCCCTGGGCTCGGGGTCGATTGCGCCGGCGGCTCGGCGAGCGGCGCGCCGGCAAGATGCGCCTCCGCCGCTTCCAGTCGCTTCTTCGCCATCGCGCGCCAGGGCTCGTCCTCCTTGGCGGAGGCGAGAAGCGCCCGCCAATCCGCGACGGCGTCCGTGAATCGCCCGTCTTGTTCCTTGGCGATGGCGATG
This sequence comes from Methyloceanibacter sp., assembly GCA_035275445.1. GTDB lineage: Bacteria > Pseudomonadota > Alphaproteobacteria > Rhizobiales > Methyloligellaceae > Methyloceanibacter. The sequence goes on from DATEMT010000154.1 coordinate 3,619, forward strand.
AGGATGCGCGGCTCGAGCAGCGTGCCGTCCTGCTTCAGAGCCGCCTCGAGCACCTCGCGCGCTTCCTTTGACACGAGGCCGTTATTGGCAAGCACGAGGGCCTGGCCCTGGCCCGAGAGAAGCTTGGGTGAAGGACCGAGCAGAGCGGCGGCGCGCGCGTAAGCTTCCGCCGCGTCGCTGTAGCGGCCCGAGCGGAAATAGATGGGGGCGATCGCCTCCCAGCCCTGTCCCTCTTCGGGATGGGCGCGCAAGCGTGCTTCGACCCGTGCGACCAGCGCGTCGATGTTCTGCTCGTTCGCCGGATCGCCGAGACGCGCGGCGAGCGGCTGGTCGGGAAGAAGCGGCGAGCCGTAGGTGAGATAAAGTCCGAGCGAAAGCAGCGGGAGCGCGACGCCGACAATCAGAATCGCCGCCTTGTCCGTGCCGCTGCTCGTCTTGGCGCGAGCGGCCCCGCGCGCGTTCTCGTCCGCGGCGAGGAGACGGCGCGAGATCTCGACGCGCGCGGCCTCGGCTTCACTCTCCCCGATCAAGCCCCGCGCGCGATCGCTCGCGATCTCGGCGAGCTGATCGCGATAGATCGCGGCGTCGAAAGCCTCCGGCGCGCGGGTCTCCACGCTCGCCGCGATCAGCGGACGCAACAGGACGAAGAGGACGATCGCCGTGAGCGCGGCGAGCACGAACCAAAGGACCACCGAGCAACTTGCCTCTGCTAGGGCGTCGGAAGGCTAGGCATAGGGAAAGGCGCGAAGCGGAGCAAGCGCGGGCGTCAGCCTATGGTCTGCCACGTTCCGTCAGGCTGGCGGCAGGCCGTGCCGCGCGCCGTCTGCGGCTGGCCGCCGACATAGATCGTGTGGGTGTAGGGCCGGCAATACTCGCTCCCCTGCTGGTAGGGCTTGCCCGGAACGATCTGCCCGTGATTTTGCGTCTGGGGATTGTCCCAGGGCGTCGTCGCACCGGCCTGACCGTATTCGAGGGCTTGATATTCGGCCGCAGCCGCGAGCCTGCGGTCTTCCTCATCGAGATTGCGGCCGATCTGATTGCCGATGATGCCGCCGACCACGGCGCCGATGGCGATGCCGCCCGCGCGGTTCTTGGACCCGGCGATCGCGGCGCCCGTGGCGCCGCCGGCGACGGCGCCGACAATCGTGCCGGTGCCCTGCTTGTTGCCCGGCCCGCAAGCGGCAAGCACGGTCGCCACAACGAGCATGGCAAGGATCGGCACCCGTCTCATCGCGTCCTCTTTCGGCCTCGAAGCAGGCCAGACCGCCCCGGCAAGAGACTGAGTTAAGACTAAACGTGTCACGCTATCCTTAACAAATAACAATTCTGGCCAAATTAGGTTTCGCGCCGGAAAAGCGCGCAAAATCTAGGCCGCGGGCAGTTCGAGCCGCGCGCGCAAACCCCCTTGCGGCGAAGGTTCGAGCGCGAACTTTCCCTTATAGAGATGCGCGAGATCGGCGACGATCGAGAGCCCGAGCCCCGACCCTGGCTTCGTCTCGTCGAGCCTCTGGCCCCGCTTCACCGCGCGCGCCCGCTCCGGCTTGGTCAGACCCGGCCCGTCGTCATCGACGGTGACGACGAACCGCTCCGCGGTTCCGTCGCGCGCGGCGCTCGCTCTGACGTTCGACCGCGCCCATTTGCACGCGTTATCGAGCAGGTTCCCCACCATCTCCTCGAAATCCTGCTTCTCGCCCTGGAACTTCAGCCCCGGCGCGGCGGCGAGTTCGAGTTCGAGCTCCCGCTCGCTGTAGATGCGGTCGAGCGTCCGCTTCAGCGCCTGAAGCACGGCGCCGACATCGGTCACCTCGCCGATCGCGCTCGAACGCGCCGCGACCCGCGCCCGGTCGAGATGATGCGTGATCTGGTTGCGCATGACCTCCGCCTGCTCGATCACTTTGGCCGCGAGCGCATCGCTTTGCGTCCGCGCCTCGTTGCTGATGACGCTGAGCGGGGTCTTGAGCGCATGGGCGAGATTGCCGACATGAGTGCGCGCGCGCTCGACGATCTCACGATTGGATTGGATGAGCGCGTTCAATTCCTGCTGGAGCGGCTTGATCTCGAGGGGCAACTCGCCTTCGAGCTTCTCGGCCTCCCCCGACCGGATGGCGGTAAGGCGCTCGCGAATGGCCCGCAGAGGCGCCAGCCCGAACCGCACCTGGAAGAATGTCGCCGCCACGAGACCGAGCCCGGCCACGGCAAGTGCTGCGATCAGCATGGTCCTGAACGCGGCGAGATCGCGGTCGATCTCGGTGGAATCGCCCGCGACCGCGTAGGAATAGGGCGACGCGTTCGCGCCCGATGTCCTGATCTCGCGCTCGACGATGCGTAAGCGCTGATTGTTCGGACCGGCGATCGAGGCCCGCCGGGTGAGGCTCGCATCGGGCTCGACGCCGTTCGCGCTCGGCAGGCTGAGCTGCTGATCGAGCAGGGAATCGGAGACGAAGTCGGGGCGCGTTCCTTTGCCGAGCGGTTTGATTTGCCAGTACCAGCCCGAGAACGGGATGCCGAAGATCGGCTGGCCGAAGCCGGCCGGCTGCGTCGGCGCCGGCGCCCCCTCCTCCGTGCTCGAAGCGACCAGGCTCGTGAGATAGACGTTGAGCCGCGCGTCGAAATTGCGCTCGAGCGCCTGACGGTAGAGCGAGACGAGCAGAAAGGCGGTGACCGGGAGCACCACGAGCGTCCACGCCGCAGCAGCGGCGAAGAGGCGGAAGGCGAGTGAGTTAGGCCTCATCGCCGGCGTCGGAGAGGCGATAACCGAGCCCGCGCACGGTCTTGATGAGATCGCCGGGAAGCTTCTTGCGCAGCCGCCCGATGAATACCTCGACGGTATTGGAATCGCGGTCGAAATCCTGCTCGTAGAGATGCTCGACCAGCTCGGTGCGCGACACGACGCGCTCCTTGTGCAGCATGAGATAGGCGAGCACGCGGTATTCGTGCGAGGTGAGCTTCACCGCCTGACCGCCGACGGTCGCCCGTGCCGCCTTGGTGTCGAGCCGGAGCGGCCCGCATTCCATTTCGTTGCGCGCGTGGCCCGCGGCGCGGCGAAGCAAGGCGCGAAGCCGCGCCAGCACTTCCTCCATATGGAACGGCTTGGCGACATAGTCGTCGGCGCCGGCGTCCATGCCGGCCACCTTGTCGCTCCAGCGCTCGCGCGCGGTGAGGATGAGCACCGGCATCTTGCGCTCGTCGCGCCGCCACTGCTCGAGCACGCTCAAGCCGTCCTTCTTCGGCAGCCCGAGATCGAGCACGACTGCGTCGTAAGGTTCGGTATCGCCGAGGAAGTGACCCTCCTCGCCGTCGAAGGCGGTATCGACGGCGTAGCCCGCCTCGCTGAGCGCGGCGACGAGTTGGCGGTTGAGGTCCGGATCGTCTTCGACGACGAGAAGCCGCAAAGCGCTATCCCTCCGTATCGAACATGGGGACGTCCCTACTGCCCCGTGCGAGCGTCAACGGTGACATTGGTGACTTGACCCGTCGGCCCGAGCACGACGAGGCGGTAGACGAACTGGCCGCCCGCATTGCACAGCGCCTGGCTCACGATCTTGCCGCCGGCGCGCTTCTGCACGTTCTGGAACACGACATTGGCCGGCACGAGACCGTTCTGGGCGATGAGGGGACCGGCTTGGCTCCACTCCACGCAGCCGGGCTCGGTCGCCTGCGCCGCGTGCGCGCACAGCGCGGCCGCAAGCGCGGCCACGATCGCTGGCTTCGGTAACCGGCACATGATTGGTCCCAATATCCTTCTTGGGCCAGACGGTAAAGCAAGCCCCATGAACCTCGCATGAATGCGGAAGGCCCGTCCCCGCCTCGATCAAGAGCGCGCGTTGCGGCTTTCGACCGCCTTGCGCAGCGACACGCGGTCCCGGGTCGAGACCCCTAGCAGCTCCGCCGCCCGCCAGACGAGATTGCTTTCGAATTCATGCACGACGCCGTCGGCGAGCGCCACCTCCCACAGCATCTCGACGATGCGCTTGCGCCCGTCTTGATCGAGTGCGCGGCAGAGCACGCTGGTGAACTGATAAAGATCGACGGATTCCATTTCGCGCGCATCGGCCTCGCCGAGAAGTCGGCGGAGCGCGTCGCTGTCGAGGTCGAAGCGCGCGCGCAACAGGTCTTTGAGCTTGCGACGTTCGACGGCATCGACATGGCCGTCGATCGCCGAGGCGTGCACGAGGAGTGCTGCCGCGGCGAGCCTCGTTTCCTCCTCGCGCAAGGTCGGGATCGGGCCGTCATGCGCGCCGACACGCTCGGCGAGATCCTTGAACTTGGCCCACAGCGTCATCGGCGGAAATCCCTCCCTCGCGCCCGTCGGCTCATATAGCGCGACAGGGGCCGCGGAAGCGACCCCTGTTGGCAATCTCAGCGAGGGGAAATCGAGCGGGAATTCAGGCGGCTGCGGCCCGCGAGGACGCCGGGGTGGCGCGGTAGCGGACGATCCCGTGGAAGCTGTCGTCCTCGGGATCGAGCCTCGCCTCGGAGAATTCGTGGTTGAGCATGATGCGCTCGCGGCCGGACGCGAGCGGCCAATCGTTGAGCGAAGTCCGCACGGCCTTGATGACGTCCTGCATATGCTTCTTGCCGCCGAAGGGCGACCACACATGCACGGTCAGGCGCTGTTCGGAACCCTCCTCAGAACCGGCACTCCAGTCGCGGAGCGGGCTTTGGCCGAGCGTGATGAAGGGAAAGCCTGCGGGCTCCGGCGGCCGATCGTAGATCCGAACGCCGCCGAGGAGAGCCGTAAGGTCGCTCGAAGCTTTGAGCGCCTGATTGATGCTCTGGCGAAGCGTCTCACTCCGAACTGGCGTCATGGCGGGGGGCTCCAAACAACTTGTTAACCAAGCATATGGGGTGCCGCGTCACGCCGTTCAAACCCTGGCGCGATCACCAACTAACGATGAAACAGCGCGGATCGGCGGTTTTAAAGCCGTTTTGGCCAGTTTCGCGGTTTATGCTTAATGGTTGGTAAACGCGGACGGGCTCAGCTTCCGCCGGGCTCTGGCGCGCAAGCCGGCCCCCAGCTCCACTGGCCCCGCGCATCCTCTTGTTTGCAGGGCGGCTTCGCCTCATCGGGCGGCGCCTCGACCGGCGCACCGAGCGGATCGATGCAGAGGACATGGCCGGTGACGGGATTGATCTCGGCCTTGCGGCATTTAGGCGGCTGCGCCTCGTCGGCCGCGGCGGCGGCGGTTGCGCCCGCCAGCCCGATGAGGATCGCGACGCTTACGACCAGAGGCCATTTGCGGCGGTGCGCCAACGACGTCACTCCTTGGGCTTCGGATGACATGGCACGCCGGTTGCGAAGCACTTGCTGTAAAGACCCTGCTTCACGCATTCCAGGATCGGATCCTTCGCCGTGTTCCAATCGGCATCGGCGACGTCGGCGACGGCCTTGTCGCTCCAATCCTTGATCGCCGCCTCCTCGGACTCCTCCTGCGAACTCTTGAAGCCCGGCCCGCTGCCCGTGAATGCCTTGTCGCCACAGACATATCCTTTGGGCGGACCGGACGGGGTCTCGGCATCGGCATCGGGGGACGGCGCACCCGCATGGGCCGAGGCGCAAGCAAGCGCGGCAGCGCTGAGAGCAACGGAACAGATCAAGGCGACCTTCAGCATCGGATCTTCACCAGGGTTTCCATTGGGCTCGGTTATAGCGGATCAGCCCCGCCTCGGGGGAGAGGCCTCGTCATCATCCCGCTCGCCCCCGCGCCTTCCATGCGTCTTTACGCTGCCTTGAGTGCGGCGCAATGCCAGTCTATGCCAAGGCCCGGGACACCAGGGGAGAAATCGCGGGAGAAGTCGAAGGGCGAACGCCCTTCAAGACTCACGCCTTCGTGAACTCGATATCCACGGTCATGACCGCCGACCCGGAACTCCACCGCGCGCTGATGCGGACGTTCGTCCGCCGCACCGTCGTGTCGCTTGTGCTCGTCGGCGTCCTCCTGTTCGGTGCGGCGGGCACGCTGAACTGGCCCGAGGCCTGGCTTTATCTTGCGCTCGCCGCGGCGATCAGCTTCGGCGCCGGCTCGTGGATGGCGCGGAACGACCCGGCCCTACTCGCCGAGCGCCTGCGCTCGCCTTTCCAGCGCGAACAGAAGCCTTGGGACAAGGCCGTGATGGCCGTCATGATGGCGCTTTGGATCGGCTGGCTGGTCGTGATGGGGCTCGATGTCCGCTATCACTGGTCCGACGTGCCGACGATCCTCAAGGCGGCCGGTTTCGTCCTCATCGTCCTCGGCTCTTATGTCGTCGGGCTGACGTTCAAGGCGAACAGCTACGCGGCACCGGTGGTGAAGATCCAAACCGGCCGCGGCCACGCCGTGGCGACGAACGGGCCTTACGCTTACGTGCGGCACCCGATGTATGCCGGTGCGCTTTTCTTCTTCGTCGGCGTGCCCCTCCTTCTCGGGTCCTGGTGGGGCCTTGCCGCGGCGCCCGCCCTTGTCCTTATTATTGCGCTCCGGGCCGTGCTCGAGGAGCGCACGCTCGCAGCCGAGCTCGACGGATACGCCGATTATGCTGCGCGCGTCCGCTATCGTTTCGTTCCGTATCTGTGGTAGGCGCGCGGACCGGAGGTGGCAGGGCTGCGCGCACATGACCCAAAAGGAGCAATGGACCGGAATACGAGGATGTCGAGGGCCAAACTCTCAGCGTTCGCAGTCTGTCTGACCGCAATTGCGGCCTCGGGATGCAGCCTGACGCAGCCGGCGAAACGCGACTTCACGCAGGTCAACCAACGCGAGGCCAAGGCCGACGAGACGGGAAATTCGCTGGAGGCAGCCGAAACGGCGTGCAAGGCGGAGACCGAGAAGAAGGGGATAGGCTCCATCCTCGGCATCATGTCGCGCTTGCGGAAAGGCTCCGCCGACGAGGACTACGTCGCATGCATGAAGGCGCGCGGATATGAGGTCAAGCCTTGAGGAGAGCCCGCCACGGGGCGGGGGTGCGGCGTCGCAACCCCTCTATAAAACGCCTCAATCGCGGTATAATCGTTAAGTAAATGGGCGCGTCGTGGCGGTAGATTGAGGAAGGCCAATCTACCGGCGCGATTTTCTATGCGAAAGGTCGGGGCACGGTGCGGGATATCCTTCAGGGCAATCGGCGCGGCAAGCTGATCGATTGGCTGAAGATCGATTCATGGATCGATTCCGGTCTCTACGGCGCGTGGACGGGCTTTCGCGACTGGTGGAGCGGCTACTCCTCATTCTTCAACCGCTTCGAGGTCAAAGGCGTCGTCCGCGGCCTCAACGAGCTCGCCTGCGAGACGCTGACGTTGAGCGTCGGCGGCCTCCTCGTGCTCGCGACCTTCGCGCTCCCCGCGTTCGAGCAGGCGCAAGGCAAGATGAACCTCGCCGACGAGTACAGCGTCACCTTCCTCGATCGCTTCGGCAACGAGATCGGCAAGCGCGGCCTGCTGCGCGACGACTCGGTGCCGCTGGAAGAAATCCCCGACGTCATGATCAAGGCGACGCTCGCGACCGAGGACCGGCGCTTCTTCGAGCATTTCGGCATCGACGTCATGGGCACGTTCCGCGCGCTCGCCGCCAACGCCCGCAACGACCAGGTGGTGCAAGGCGGAAGCTCGCTGACCCAGCAGCTCGCCAAGAACATGTTCCTGAGCCCGGAGCGCTCCTTGGTCCGCAAGATCAAAGAAGCGCTCATCGCCATCTATCTGGAGAATCGCTACACCAAACCCGAGATCCTCAAGCTCTATTTCGATCGCGCCTATCTCGGCGGCGGCTCGTACGGGGTTGAGGCGGCGGCTCAATATTACTTCAACAAGTCGATCCGCGAAGTGAACCTGCCCGAGGCGGCGATGCTGGCCGGCATGTTCAAGGCGCCGACCCGCTATGCGCCTCACGTCAACCTCGCGGCCTCGCGCGCCCGCGCCAACGAGGTGCTGTCCAATATGGTCGAAGCCGGTTTCATGAGCGAAGGCCAAGTGTACGGCGCGCGCATGAACCCCGCCAAGATCGTCGAGCGCGGCGACGGCAAGACGCCCGACTATTTCCTCGATTGGGCTTTCGAAGAAGTTCAGCGGCTCTTGGTCGGCAAGGAAGACCACATCGTCATGGCGCGGACCACCGTCGATCTCGGCCTGCAACGGGCGGCGGAGGAAGCGGTCGATCAAACCATCAAGCAATTCGGCAAGTCGCGCAATTTCGACAACGGCGCGCTCGTCTCCATGGAGACCGACGGCGCGGTGCGCGCACTCGTCGGCGGCAAGGATTACGGCGAGAGCCAATTCAACCGCGCGACCCACGCCTTCCGCCAGCCGGGCTCCTCGTTCAAGGGCTACGTCTATCTCACCGCGCTCGAGAACGGCTTCACGCCGGAATCGTCGGTCAGCGACAGTCCGGTCAGTTGCGGCCGCTGGGCGCCGAAAAACTACTCGGGCGGCTACCGCGGCCGCATGACGCTTCGCACCGCGCTCGCCAAGTCGATCAACACCATCGCGGTCAAGCTTTCGCTTCAGGTCGGGCGCGAGAAGGTGCTCGCCAATCTCGAGAAGATCGGCATCAAGCATCTGAAGAAGACCTGCTCGCTCGCGCTCGGCGACAACGGCATGACGCCGCTCGAGCATACCGGCGGTTACGCCGTTTTTGCCGCCGGCGGCCTCGAAGTGCGTCCCTACGCCATCGAGGAGATCAAGACGCTGGCCGGTGCCGAGGTCATCTACAATCACGAGCGCGACGAGCCGCCGCGGAAACAGATCTTCGAACGCCACGTCATCGAAGAGCTGAACACGATGCTCCAGGCCGTGGTGCTGGAGGGAACCGGCAAGGCGGCGCAGCTCGACTATACCTACTCCGCCGGCAAGACCGGGACGAGCTCGGCCTATCGCGATGCCTGGTTCATCGGTTTCACCGGCCAATATGTTACCGGCGTGTGGCTCGGCAACGACGACTTCACGCCGATGTCGCGGGTGACCGGCGGCAGCTTTCCGGCGCAGACGTGGCACACCTACATGATGGCGGCGCACGACACCGACAACATTCCGCAGATTGCGGGCCTACCGGTTCATCCCGTCCAGGCCGCCGAGCAGGCGCGCATCGCGGCGGCGATGGCGCAGAATGCCGCGGCCAATGCCGAAGTGGTCGCGGCGCCGGCGCCGGAGAGCGTCAAGGACATGTCCACGGCAACGCGGCAGGTTCTCGAAAAGCTCAGCGGGATGTTGAAAGAGGCGCGCCCGCTCGCCCCGGGCGATGCGGAAAAGCGCCCGGATCGCGCCGAGGCCCCGGCGCCGAGCGCGAAACCGGCGTCGAGCCTGGCCGCTTCGGGCAATGCCGGCAACGTACCTGAACCTCAGACTGTGAGCGCCCCGGCTCCGGCGGAGACCGTTCTGTCGGCGGGACCGGACGACAATGCAGCAACCCCACGCTAGGCTGAAGCGGCCCGGCATCGCATCCACGGGACAAGACGGTTGACCAGCGGCGTGCACGATTCCCGGCTCATCGTCGCGCCGACGCGGGCAACCGCGTGGCGCGAAGACGAGGCGGGCCATTCGATGCGCTCGCTGGTCTATTTCGTCGCTACCTTCGTTGTCGCCTTGATCCTCGGGATCGGTTCGGCCTGGTACATGATCGATCACGGCTCCCCTCTGACGACGACCAAGGTCGGAGCCTGGGAGGGGTGGCTCAGCGCCGGCAACCCGCACGCCGACTACTACACACGGGCTCACGTCGCCCGGAGCGGGCGGCTTCCCCTCACCTCGACCGTCGCCCGCTACTTCGTCGCCCGGACCGACGACGACGGAAGCGCGCTCGCGGCCGATTGCAGCTATCTCATCACCGGGCGCCCGCTCAATGCGCGCTGGTGGTCGGTCGCGCTCTACGACGAGTATGGCGGATTGATCGCCAATCCCTCCGGCCGCTACAGCTTCAACAGCGAAGAGCTGCTGCGCCACGCCGACGGCTCGTACCGCATCAATCTGGCGCGCAACGCGCGCCCCGAGAATTGGCTGCCGACCGGCGCGGTCGATCAGCGACTGACATTGATGTTGCGCATCTATAGCCCGCGCGAAACCGACGCCGCGGGAATCGGCTACATTCCCGGCGATCGGCTCCCCAAGATCGAGCGTTTGTCATGCGAATAAGACTTCCAGGCCTGTTCGTCGCGCTCGGGCTCGTGCTTGCGGGTCTCATCCATATTGTTGCGGTGCTGGCGCTGCCGTCGCTTGCGCCCAAGAACGGCTTCAGCCGGCTGGCGGCGCTCGGCCCGGTCAACACGGTCATCCAGATTCCGCCGGCGGCGCCGGGACAGCAGCCCATGCCGATGATGGCGCCCGATGTCCGCTACGCCTTCTGCCGCTTCGATCTTTCGAACGGTCCGGTGCGGGTCAACGCGAAGATCGCCGACGAGCTGCTTCTCATTGCGCTCTATACGCCGGGAGCGGAGAATTTCTATTCGGTCGTCGGCGCCGACGTGAAGCGGCCGGAGATCGAGCTCGTCATCACCACCGCCGACCAGTCGGTCGAAGAGGCAGGGGTCGATGCGCCCGAATCCTCCGACAATGTGATTGTGGTCAATTCGCCGGTCAGCGAGGGCATCGCGCTTCTGCGCTTGCCCTTGGCCGGGCCTTCGCGCGCGCAATCCGCAGACGAGGCGCTCAAGGCCACGTCCTGCGGCCCCTACACGAGATCGGGATAAGACGCCCTACTTCTTGCGACGGCCTTGGGCGCGTCGTCGCGACGGCGCTCCGGTTTCCGCCGGCTTGTCCCGCCACAGGCCGCGCTCGATCCTGACCCCCGGAAAGATGATGATCTCGCCGAGCGAGCCGCTTGCCGGTGCCGCGACCGTAATCGCCGCCTCATCGTCGCGGCGAAATGCAAGGATGGTCCCCATGCTTCTCTCCCCCTGAAACGCCACGCGCTTCGCCATCGCGGGGCACATCGTCCGTCCGCTATTTAGGGCCGGGTAAGGTTAACGAACCGCTAAGGCGCCCGTTCCGCAATATCCGATTCCTGTTTATCCCCCGACGAGCGATTCGCCCAGGAAATGCCGCCCCGCTTTGTCCTCGATCTCGATGATCCAGAGGTCCTCGTCGAACTTGAGCTGGCGGGCGAGATAGAGGTCCGCCTCTTCCACGGTTGCCCGGCGCGGGCCGAAACAGCTCACAAAACGCCGCTCGGCCTCGCTGCCCGCGAAGCCGCTTGGCGCCGGACCGTAAAGCGCGATGCTGCCGTCGAGCGAATCGACGCGAACGAAGATTGCGCCGGCCGACTCATCGCCACGCCGCACGATCACGACGGGAACGCCCGCGGCTTGGCACAGGCGCAAATAGGCTCTGACGAAGATCTCGCTCTTGACCCGCATCGCGGCGCGGCTCGCCGGCGCTCAGCGCTCGGCGAGAAGTTTGCTCGTGTCGCGGCCCGTGACCCGCTCGAGCTCGTCCAGCAGTTCAGGCGTGATGGTCCCGGTCTCGGCCACCTTGCGGTCGTGCTGAAAGGCGCTGATGGCGCTGGCGGTGGCGTCGCCCATCGCCCCGTCGATCGCGCCCGGCGAATAGCCGAGATCGGCGAGGATCTGCTGGACCGCGCGCACCTTTGTCGGGCCCTCGACCGCCGCCGTACCGGTCCTTTCCGTGACCGATCCGGTCTCCGCGCCGCCGCCCGGAACGCTGTCGCCGAGAAGAATGTTGCGCAAGAGCTCGTCCGAAGCCGTGCCCGTGACGGGGAGGCCGTTGGCCTTCTCGTAGGCGGAGATCGCAGCACTCGTCTTTGCGCTCGGCACGCCGTCCACGGTCCCGACATCGAAGCCGCGCGCGGCAAGCTCGCGCTGCACGGCTCTGACGATCAGCGTCGGGCCGCCCTGTGGCGGCGCCGTTTGCGGCAGGTCGGTGCTGACGGGCGGGAGCTTCGCGACCGCGACCGGCGACGCGTTCCCGGGCGCGCTCGGCCGCCCCATCGCGCCGGTGGTCGCGCGGTGATCCTCCTGGAGATAGAGCGCGTTGTAGATGATGCTTCCCGTGAGGCCGAGGAAGGCCAGAAACACGAGCCGTGCCGCTGCTACGCCCATCGCGAAAGAGTACCCAAAAGTTGCCCGGCCGAAAGGCCTTCCCGGCGGCCATCTTGGCGGCCGAAACTAAAGAGATGCTAAACGCGCGCCAAAGCCCGCTTTGCCGCGACTTTAGGCCGCCGAGACCTCGGCGCCCTTGGCAGGCCCTTCGCGCGAATCGCCGGGCCGGCAGGGCAGGATGATCGTCGCCGTCGTTCCTTGGCCGAGCGTGCTCTCGAGCATGAGGCGACCGCCATGAAGCTCGGCAAGCGCGCTCACGACCGAAAGTCCGAGTCCGGTCCCTTGCCCGGCACGGCCGTAAGCGTTGTTGGCCTGCACGAACGGATTGCCGAGCCTGGGCAAGTCCTGCTTGGCGATGCCGATGCCGTTATCGGCGACGCTAAGTTCGATGTTGCCTTGAACCTCCCGTGCCGAGACGCGCACGACACCGCCCGGATCGGTGAACTTGATCGCGTTCGCGATCAGATTGAGCAGCATCTGCTTGCAGGTCCGCCTATCGGCCGCGAGCGCCGGCAAACCGGGGGCGACATCGGCGATCAGCGCGAGCGACCGCTGCTCGGCGGCATGGCGCATGATGTCGCAGGACAGCGCGACAAGAGCGCCGACATCGACCGGCTCCTTCATCAGCCTAAACTTGCCGGCTTCGACCTTCGACATATCGAGAATGTCGTTGACCACGTTGAGGAGATGCTTGCCGCTTTCATGGATGAGCCGGGCGTATTCGCGGTAGCGCGCCTCGCTGAGCTTGCCGAACAACTCGCCGCTGAGAATGTCGGCAAAGCCGATCACGGCGTTCAGCGGGGTGCGCAGCTCATGGCTCATATTGGCGAGGAACTCGGTCTTGGCCCGGCTTGCCTCCTCGGCCGCGTCGCGGGCGCGTATCAGTTCGGCGTCGTGCGCCTCGTGCTCGGAGACGTCGCGGGTCACGGCGACGAGGCAGAGGCCTTCCCCAATCGCGACCGGGCGGCACCGCATCTCGACCGGGACGTAGTCCACGGCCTCGCCCCCGCGCGATCGCCGGACCCTGAAGGCGCCGGAAACCGGCTCGTGTCCGGCAGCGGCACGCGACAGGGCGGTGAGATAGAGGGGCCGGTCGGCGACATGCACGCGTTCGAACAGGCCATCGCCCAAGAGGCCCGCGGCCGGCTCGCCAAATAGACGCTCGGCGGCGGCGGAGGCGAACGCCACGCGGCCCTTTTCGTCATGCCGCGTAATTATATCGGGCGCGTTCTCGGCGAGCAGCCGATAGACCTCGAGCGCCAACATCTCGTCGTTACCCAACACGCGCATCCCGGAGGGGAAAGACCCGCTCGCGTCCCCTGCTCTTCTTGGTGGCGGATTATCGGCCTGCGCGCTTAAGGAAGCTTAAAGCGCAAGCTGGCCAAGTTCGGGGGGCGGAGCGGCCTGAAACGGCCAAGTCTTACGAAATCGGTAACCGCCGCGTCCCAAGGGGTTCGATCCGAAATTTTGGCTCGCGTTTTACCGATTGTAATGAAACTGGCCTATTTTTCTTCGCGCTGACAAAGAGGGCAAAGCGATGCTGTTCCTGCTGAGGACAGCCTTCTGGTTGACCATCATCGTTCTTCTGCTGCCGACTGACGAGCGGCAGCGGAGCGAAGTCTATGGCACGGCGCAGGCCGCAGTGCACGACATCGCGACGTTCTGCGATCGCAATCCCGACACCTGCGCCAAGGGCAAGGACGCATTCGGGGTTCTGGTGCAGAAGGCGCAGTTCGGCGCCCGCATGCTGATCGACCTCGTCAACGGCACGAAGAGTGCGGGCGAAACCGAAGGCGGGACCGGCACCTCCGATCCCACGCAAAACGCCGGAACCAATTTCCCCTTCGAACCATCGCGTTTGGCTCCTGACGGTTCGCAGGACACGCTCAATCCCGACGATCGCGACGAGGCCTGGGGCGGTCCGGGAACCTGAGCGTCGCAAAATCCGCCCGTCGATGGCGCGGTCCGCAATTTTTACTGCCCTGCCCGTCGCGATGGCGCCGTTTCACGCCTATATTGAAGACATGGATACAGTTAGCGCCGCGCGGAGCCCTCTCAGCTTCGACGACATCCTGACCGATTTCGACCTCCTCGGCGACTGGGAGGACCGCTATCGCTACGTCATCGAGCTCGGCCGGTTGCTTTCGCCCTTGCCTCAGTCGGAGCATTCCGCCGCGAACAAGGTGCAAGGCTGCGTCAGCCAGGTTTGGCTCTCCACCCGCGTCGAGCACAGCGGCGGCAAGCCCCGCCTCGCCTTCATCGGCGACAGCGACGCCCATATCGTCCGCGGCTTGATCGCGATTCTGTTTGCGCTCTACTCGGGCAAGACGGCGCAGGAAATCTTGGGCATCGACGCCGGCCAAAGGCTCGGCCAGCTTGGGCTCAAGGAGCATCTGACGCCGCAGCGGTCGAACGGGCTGATGGCGATGGTGAAGCGAATCCGCAGTGACGCCGAGGCCGCGCTCCGCACCCTGAACTGAGGTTGAAGCGGCGGGCGAGCCTAGCCGAATTGCAGGCGCCGTTGTTCCGGCCGCGCTTGGGGCCGGGCGCGATGGCGATAGAGCGAGGAGGGCTCAGCCGGCGCGCGGAGCTCCGGCATGGGGGCGGCGATGTCGTAGCAGAGAATGCGATCGACCTGCTCGCCGTCCTCGGCGAGCGGCAATCTCAGCCAGAACAGCACGATATGATCGCGGCCTGACGCCGGGCCTTTGACCACGCCGTGGAGCGGAACGCCCCTTTCCGCCACGCGGTCGTGTACGCGACGCCAATAAGGGGCGGCATCGCCGGAAAAAACGTCGTCAGCGCGCAGGCCGGTGATCTCCTGCCCGTAGATCTCGTGGAGCCTCGTGCCCGCGAGCCTGAACGCGGCCCCGGCGGGACCGGTCCTCAAGTCGATCAGTCCCATGTGAGGCAGCAGCCGCGGGACCTTCAAGGGATCGAGGTCGGACCGCGCGGGCATGCGCCGTCCGTCGGCTGCGCGGAGCCAATAATCGAAGAGTTCGCGCTGACCCAGCATGACGAGCTGGGCCCGAAAGGCGCGTGCCGACAGCATTTCCCTCTCCCGCCGCAAGGCCGCGAAACGCTGCCGCGAATCGCTCGCCGTTCTCGACTATGTGGAGTTCGGTGTTGCCGCGCAAGCCAAGAAAGCCAGATTCATTAGGAATCACAATGGATTGTGGTAACACTTATGGCAGCTACCCGATCTTGGAGACCCCGATCGGGGCGCGCGACGCCTGGCGCGAGAGGCGACGCGAAGATGCGGCGCCTCTCATACGCGAACGGCAGACTAGCGGCGCCTCTGACCAAGACCCATGCGCTTGGCAAGGTCGGAGCGGGCCGCCGCGTAGTTCGGCGCCACCATCGGATAGTCGTGGGGGAGACCCCATTTTTCGCGATAGTCCTCCGGCGACAGGTCGTAATGCGTGCGCAAGTGTCGCTTCAGCGATTTGAACTTCTTGCCGTCCTCGAGGCAGACGATGAATTCCGGCGTGACCGATTTCTTCACCGGCACGGCGGGTCTAAGCTCCTCGCGGATCGGCATGCCCGTCGCCGTCGACGCTCTACTCAGCGCGTCGAACACGTTGTGGATGACGCCGGGAAGGTCACCCGCGACAACCGTGTTGTTGCTCACATAGGCGGAGACGATCTCGGCCGTGAGCTCAACGAGTTCATTCTTCTCCAGATTTGCTTCCATGAAAAACTCCTCAGTCCTGGCCGGTCGTCTG
Source organism: Methyloceanibacter sp. (assembly GCA_035275445.1). GTDB lineage: Bacteria > Pseudomonadota > Alphaproteobacteria > Rhizobiales > Methyloligellaceae > Methyloceanibacter. The sequence continues at coordinate 19,359 of DATEMT010000154.1, forward strand.
TCCCAACACGCACCCTTTGTCTTCTATTCGGGTGCTCGCGTGTTTACTTGGCGCGCAACTCTTTACAGTCACCTGATTACGCCGTTTTTATGACGAGTAGTTGCAATGTCCATCAACTACAAAATGTAGATGGCTCCCGCGTTTGAAGCTGATCTGCTTTCTCCGCCAGTTTTCTCATGAATCGGCCGCGAAGCTGTTCTCCATGAAGACTGGCGTCGATCAAGATCGATCCGCGAAGTGTGTAGACTTCGCTTATCCCAAGCGGTTCCCATCGCTGCTAAAGATTGTTTGGCAGCGTGCTTTGACTATTTACCGATTTTCCCCGTTCGCCCAAAAAGAGCGAAAATGCAACTAGATCGGGAAATCAACCTTGCGTGAGCGGCGCGACGGCCCACTTCGGGCGAGCATTCCCGACAACTATATTTGCAACCGAATAAATGCCGACCAACCCGAAAGTGTTCCATCGATGAGCAAAGCTGAAACGCAAAAAAAAGCCGATCAGGCCAAGGTCGCGATGTCGGAAGAGGCGTGGCGCAGCAAGCTTACGCCCGAGCAGTTCTACGTGACGCGACAGCACGGGACCGAGCGGGCCTTCAGCCACCCTTATTACGCGGAGAAGGACGCCGGCATGTACCGGTGCGTGTGCTGCGGCGCGCCCCTGTTCGGCTCCGAGACCAAATTCGATTCAGGCACGGGCTGGCCGAGCTTCTATGCACCGGCAAATCGCGGCGCGGTGAGCGAGCACGACGACCGGTCGCTCTTGATGCGCCGCACCGAAGTTCGCTGCGCCACATGCGATGCCCATCTCGGTCATGTCTTTCCGGATGGACCGAAGCCTACGGGCGCGCGTTATTGCATCAACGGTGTCGCCTTGCAGCTCGACAAGGATGCCGATCCCGTCAAGGGCAGCAAATAGCGTCGACCCATGAATGACACGCTCTCCCGCGCAAGCGTGCCTTGCGCCGCCCGGCGACCTGTGACCTCGATCCATCACGGGATCGCGCGGGTCGATGACTATGCCTGGCTCCGCGCCGAGAACTGGCAAGCGGTCATCCGCGATCCGGCCCGGCTCGACGCGGAGATCAGGTCCTATCTCGAGGCTGAGAACGCCTACGCCAAAGCAACGCTCGCCGACACCGAAACCCTACAGGCGAAATTGTTCGGCGAGATGAAGGGCCGCATCAAGGAAGACGATGCCGGGGTGCCGCAACCCGACGGCGCCTTCGCCTATTACGCGCGCTACGTCGAGGGCGGTCAGCATCCGCTCTTCTGCCGTGTTCCCCGCGACGGCGGCGACGAGCGCATCCTCATCGACGGCAATGCGCTAGCGGCGTCCCACGTCTATTTCCGCATCGGGGGCGCCGCGCACAGTCCCGACCACCGCCTCGTGGCCTACGCGGTCGATACCAAGGGCTCCGAATACTACACCGTCAAAGTCATCGAGGCCGACACCGGCAAGCTCATCGACCAGCGCATCGCCGACAGCGACGGCTCGCTCGAATGGAGCGCCGACAGCCGCCACTTGTTCTATATCTGGCTCGACGACGAACACCGCCCGCGCCGTTTGCTGCGCCACACGATCGGCAGCGACGCGGCTGATCGTCTTGTGCACGATCAGGCCGACCCCGGCTACTTCCTCGGCATCGGCGCCACGCAGGACCGGCGCTACCTCCTGCTCAGCGTCCACGACCACGAAACCGCCGAGGTCAGCCTGATCGATGCGGCCGCCGCCGGCGCCGCGCCGCGCCTCGTTGCCTCCCGCGAACCCGATCACGATTACAGCGTCGATCACCACGAGGAACGCCTCATCATCCTCACCAATTCCGGAGGCGCCGAGGATTACCGCGTTGTCGAAGCGCCGGTCGCCACCCCCGGCCGCGAGCATTGGCGCGAGATCGAGCCGCACCGGCCCGGCCGGCTCATCCTCGACGTGATCGCATTCAAGGATTTTCTCGTGCGGCTCGAGCGCGAGGACGGTCTCCCGCGCATCGTCGTGCGCCGTTTCGCCGATGGCGAAGAGCACGCGATCGCCTTCGGCGAGGCCGCCTATGCGCTTGGCATCTCTTCCGGCTACGAATACGACACGCCGATCTTGCGCTTCACCTATTCCTCGATGACGATGCCGGCGCAGGTGTTCGACTACGACATGAACACGCGGACGCGAACGCTGCGGAAGACGCAGGAAGTCCCGAGCGGCCATGACCCCTCGCGCTATGCGACGCGCCGCGTCATGGCGCCGGCGAAGGACGGCGAGACGGTGCCGGTATCGCTCCTCTTCAGGAAGAACCTGAAGCGCGACGGCAGCGCGCCGCTCCTGCTCTACGGCTATGGCGCTTACGGCGTGACCGTTCCGGCCGGCTTCTCGACCAATGCGCTGTCGCTGGTCGATCGCGGTTTCGTCTACGCCATCGCTCATGTCCGCGGCGGCAAGGACAAGGGCTATCGCTGGTACAAGCAGGGCAAGCGCGACAAGAAGATGAATAGCTTCACCGATTTCATCGCGGCGGGCGAATTCCTCGCCGCCGAGCGTTACACCTCGCGCGGCCGCATTATCGCCCATGGCGGAAGCGCGGGCGGCATGCTGATGGGCGCGGTGGCCAACCTTGCCCCCGATCTCTTTCTCGGCGTCGTTGCCGAGGTGCCTTTCGTCGATGTGCTCTCGACCATTCTCGATGCGAGCCTGCCGCTCACCCCGCCCGAATGGCCCGAGTGGGGCAACCCGATCGCGAGCGCGGCCGCCTACACCACCATCGCCGCCTATTCGCCCTACGACAATGTGCGGACGCAGACCTACCCGCACATCCTTGCGCTCGCGGGCCTGACCGATCCCCGCGTGACGTATTGGGAGCCCGCCAAATGGGTGGCAAAGCTCCGCGCGCATGCCGAGAACGACCGGCTGATTCTGCTTCGCACCAATATGGAGGCGGGTCACGCCGGGGCCTCGGGCCGCTTCGAGCGCCTGAAAGAACTCGCGCTGGCCTATGCCTTCGCGCTCAAGATCGCAGGCGCCCCGGAATCGGTTTAAGGCGTTGGACGCGGGCGATGCTCCGGTCTATGAAACACCTGCGAATCTTTTGACAATAGGTCCATGCTGCTCGCCCGCGACAAATCTCAGCTCCTCATCGTCGATGTTCAGGACAAGCTCATCGGCGCGATCTCCGGCAAGAAGCGCGTGGTCGAGCGCTGCGTGCGGCTGGTGCGCGCCGCAAGGACGCTCGAGGTGCCGATCACGCTTTCGGAGCAATATCCGCAAGGCCTGGGCCCGACCGTCGATCCCATTCGCGAGGCCATCGCCAATGCCGGCTTTGTCGCCGACAAGGTCGAATTCTCCTGTCTCAGAAACCCGACGCTGCGCGAGAGGCTGCACGAGCTTCGCCGCCAGGGCCGGTCTCAGGTCGTCGTCGCCGGGATCGAGGCCCATGTGTGCGTGATGCAAACCGCGATCGACCTCGAGGGGCAGGGCTTCGAGGCTTTCGTCGTCGCCGACGCGATCAGCTCGCGCGCCAAGGAGAATTTCAAGCGCGCCGTGGCCCGGCTCGCCAAGGAAGGCGTCGATGTCGTTGACAGCGAAATGGTGGTGTTCGAGTGGCTCGAGCGCGCCGGAACGCGGGAATTCAAGGAGCTCCACGCTCTTATCAAGTGATGCGCCGACTTACCCGACGCAGCGTCGCCATCTTTCCCGCTCTCCCTTGCGGGAGCGGTTGATGAAGGGGGAGACATGACCAAGTCTGAACTCGTAACCGTGCAAGAAAGTCCTGGAAAAGGGCGCGGGGTGTTCGCCGCGCGAGACATCTTCGCCGGGACCGTCATCAGCGTGGCGCACGCCATTCCTTTCCCGACCGATGCGCTTGATGGCACGCCGATTGAGGGTCACCAGTTCGACTACGAGCAGGACGATCAAGACTGCATCGTGCTCGGCGTGCAGCAACTCATAAATCACGCGGACGCCCCCAACTGTCGCTGTGTGTGGGAGGTCGTGGACGGGCAGCGCATGCACAAGGTTTTCACCGTGCGCGACATCAAGGCTGGCGAGGAACTGACGATCGACTACGAGGTGCCGCTATGGTTCGAACCGGCGCCGGAAGTTGCGGTCACCTAGTGGGACGCGCCGTCATACCGGCGGAGGCCGGTATCCGGGGCAACGCATCTCCGGAACCCGGCTCTCGCCGAATGACGGATGACTTGTCATTGCCCGGCTCGACCTGTCAAACTCACTCCGATGGTCGCCGCCTAAACCGCCTAGGCTCACAAAGCAGGAAAGGCGCGAGTATCGGCAGTGGCCGTGCTGCTGCTGTTGCAGACGCCTACGGCCCCAAGCAAACGGGACGCTTCGGCGTGATCATCGAGAGGTAGCGGTCACCAAATGGTCGGGGTGTTACACAGAATTTGCCTCATCGCGGGAATAGTTTGCACGCTGACGTTTATGACGCCCGCTGTCGCGCGTGATTATGGCGTTTACAAGCATTATGTACAGAAACGCGGTCACGGACATGCCAATCGGCATTACGTCCGTCGACCTTACGCGCTTCCCCGTGGCGGCGGGCTGTTCGGTTGTCGGCATTGGTCGCCCATCGGTGTGTATTGGACCTGTTATTTCTGGTGATCGGGTGCGGCCTATCGGTGTGATGACATCTCTGGTCAGCGTCGGCGGGAGGCGTAAATCGCGTCCGCCAGGGCAATCCAGCAACCGCTGCGCTTTCGCCCCTGCCAGCCGATTCATGCAGCGTTCAGGTAGGACCGCGCAGGGGCAAATGAGAGGGAACACTCCAGCGCCTGCCAATAATCCGGCTCAATAGCCTCAACAAGGAAGTCGAGAGGGTAATTGCGGTGATCGAGCCCCTCTTCTCAAACAGGGTGTGATTGAAGCCATTACGGAAAGGTCGCGGCTCGGCGGATAAAGGGCCGCATCGGATGAAATGAAAGGCGGCGGCTACGCCTAGAGTGCCGCTCAGGCCTCCTCACTACTTGCGCGCGTTAAACTCCACGACGCGACCGGCAGCCCGCAGCTCCTTCACGGTCTTGCCGAAGCAGTCGATACTGGCTGGGCGATCGGTGGGCGTCTCCACCAAGCCTTTGGCGTTCACCTCAGCCCCAAGTTCTCCGAGAGCCGGTGCGACGTAGAGTGCAGAGCCATCCTCTCTGACGACGTAGAGATACCCAACTCTCCACTCCTTGGTCTGCTCATTTAAGCAGATGATTGCCAGCGGGAGGTCAGGGAGAACCTTTTGGGCGACGGTTGCAGGGGGTGCGTTTGGGGCGACAGATCCAGGCGGAACCGTTTGGGCGGCAGATCCAGTCGTGAAGGAGAGAAGGATTGATGCGAGGGCGGCGAAAGCCAACGGAAGGTTGGGCATGATCAACTCCTCTAGCGACGCGTAGTGACCGGGCTGGAGTGCCAGCATCGCATGAAATGAAAGAGGGCGGCTACGTCGCTTAACCAATGCTGCAAGTCTCGTTCATGCAGCGTTCAGGTAGGACAGCACAGATTGATGTCGTCACTCCCTGTAAGTGAGTAGAAGCGAACCCACCTCGGCACCGGACACGGAGTTCAGGGGCTCCGTGTCTACCTCTCCCTACCCTCCCGCACTTGATGTAAGCGAACCTTCCTCGGCACCGGGCGCGGGGTTCAGGGGTCCGCGCCCACCCTCTCCAAGATCGGGTTTTGCGTGCGATTTACGCCCGGCCGGCGCTCGGCTTGCCTCTCCCCGGCGGAACCATTAGCTTCCGGCGGACTTTTCCTTGTCCAACGTCGGGAGCAATCGCCGTGGCCTTCGAACTTCCCCCCCTGCCTTACGAATATGAGGCGCTTGAGCCGTATATGTCGGCCGAGACGCTCCAATTTCACCACGACAAGCACCACAAAGCCTATGTCGATAATCTGAACAAGCTTCTGCCCGGCTCCGGCTTCGAGGGTAAGGGGCTCGAAGAGATCGTCAAGGCGAGCTTCGGCAAGAACGCGGGCGTCTTCAACAACGCCGCCCAGGACTTCAACCACATCCATTTCTGGCCATGGATGAAGAAGGGCGGCGGCGGCAAGAAGGTCCCGGGCGCGGTGCTCGCGCTCATCGACCGCGACCTCGGCGGCTACGACAAGTTCCGCAGCGATTTCATCGAAGCGGGCAAGACCCAGTTCGGGTCGGGCTGGTGCTGGTTGTCGATCAAGAACGGCAAGCTCGAAGTCACCAAGACTCCGAACGGCGAGAACCCGCTCGTGCACGGCGGCTGGCCGCTACTCGGCTGCGACGTGTGGGAGCACTCCTACTACATCGACTATCGCAACGAGCGGCCGAAATATCTCGACGCCTGGTTCGATCATCTCGTCAATTGGGACCACGTCGAGGAAATGCTGGCGCTCGCGCCGAAATAACGCAACGGCTCACCTACTCGAGCGACGCGTAGCGCGAACCGCCGACGGCCAGCAGCGCTTCCGGGTGCTTTCTCGCTCCCGCGCGGAAATCTTGCCAGTCGCGCTCGGTCGCGTTGCGCATGGCGTCGGCCGCTTCCAGCAGCCAATCCGGCTTTCGTTCGGAGAGATCGCGCAAGACCTTGGGGCATTGGTCGGGCGAGGCGAGATGCATATTGGCGGCCGCACGCCCCATGCATTTCAGAATCTCGCGCTCGTCCCGCTTCTTGGGGAATTGGGTCAGTTCGATGCGGCCGCAATGCGGCCCCAACCGGCGCACCACCCATTCCTTGCGTACCGAGTAGTAGGGATCGTGCGGGGGAGGCGAGCGTTCGATCAGTCGCGTCGCATAGGGGCGGTCCTTGATCCGCCCTCTCGCCCAGCCCCACGCCGACGGAAGCCACGCTTTCACTTCGCGCGCGGCGAGACCCCCGCTGCAAGTGGCAAAGGCCACGTAGCGTGGGCGCCCGAGGCTGCCCACGCCGGCGATGCGCGACACGAACTGGATGTCGGCGGCGGGGGCGGGAAGCGCGCGCTCGAGCAGCCGCTTGATGCGCTTGGGCGGGTTCGCAGCGGGAAGCTTGGCGAGCTTGGACCAGAACGGAACCGGGTCGCGATCGGCCCCCGTCGCCATCTCGCGCAAGGCCGGATGCCTCTCCTCGAGCACGAACGCATTGCCGCCGGCGTCGAGCGACTGGGAATAGCCTTCGAGCACGGCGGACGCCATCACGCCCTCGCCGATAGTGAGGCCCCTCTCCTGCTTGGCGATCATGGCGCTCGTGACGGTGCGGACGAGATCGACCGCGTAGGGCATGGTCGCAACCTCGTCGAGGTCGTTGACGCCCCAGACCAGCCTGCCTTCGAGGTCGCGCCAGGTTCCGAAATTCTCGACATGCAGATCGCCGACCGCGAGCAGTCGCGGCGCCTTGGCGAGGTCGGGACAGGTTTCGTCGAAGAGCGCCGCCCAACGATAGAACGTGCCGCGCAGAAAGGCGAACAGCGACGCTGTCATCTGCCGATGCTTGAATTGCAGGTCCGCTTCGACCGCGTCGAGGCGCTCGCGGAGCCAGCTTTCATACGCCTCGGTGGCAGCGATGACCGGCGCTATCCGCTTGTCGCCCATGTGCCGATAGACCTCCGTGACCGAAGACCGCTATCAGCTAACGCCGCCGAGCCCGCCGCCGCCGCCGCGCCGCGTGCGACCCTTCAGCGCATCGGTCAGCGCTTTCGTCGCCAACGGCACCCCGGTGCGAATGATGGTCTTGCCGAGCGTGGTCCAAAAGCTGTCGCTGCGCGAGCCGCTTGAGGATTTCTTCGCCTCCGCCTTGTCTTCGGCTGCTTGCGTCGCGGTCGCGGTGCGGTCTTCGGTTCGCTTCTGAAGCCGCTCATAGGCCGAGTCGCGCTCTTCCGTCTGGTCGTACACGCCCTCGACCGGGCTCGCCGCGATGACGGCCTTCCGTTCGGCCTCGGAGATCGGACCGACGCGCGAGTTGGGCGGCCTCACCAGCGTGCGCTGGACCATCGTCGGCTGGCCTTTCTCGTCGAGCGTCGACACGAGCGCCTCGCCGATGCCGAGCTCCATGATCGCCTTCTCGGTGTCGAAGGTTGGATTGGCGCGGAAGGTGGTGGCCGCGGCCTTCACCGCCTTTTGTTCGAGCGGCGTGAACGCGCGCAAAGCGTGCTGCACCCGGTTGCCGAGCTGGCGCGATACGGTGTCGGGAATGTCGAGCGGGTTCTGCGTGACGAAATAGACGCCGACGCCCTTCGACCGGATCAGGCGCACCACCTGCTCGACCTTCTCGAGCAGCGCCTTGGGCGCGTCCTTGAACAAGAGATGGGCCTCGTCGAAGAAGAAGACGAGCTTCGGCTTGTCGGGATCGCCGACTTCGGGAAGCTGCTCGAACAGGTCGGACAGAAGGAACAGCAGGAAGGTGGCGTAGAGGCGCGGGCTTTCCATCAATCTGTCCGCCGCAAGCACGCTGACATAGCCGCGCCCATCGCGCGCCGTCCGCATCAAATCGGTGATCTTGAGCGCGGGCTCGCCGAAGAAATGCGCCGCACCCTGCTGGTCGAGCACCAGCAGCGAACGCTGAATCGAACCGACCGAGGCCTTGGTGATGTTGCCGTATTTGGTGGTGAGCTCGCCGGCGCGCGCGGCCAGGTCCTCGAGGAGCGACTGGAGATCCTTGAGGTCGATCAGCGGAAGCTTCTCGTCGCCTGCGATCTTGAAGGCGATGTTGAGCACCCCCTCCTGCGCCTCGCTCAAATCCATCAGTCGCGACAGGAGCAGCGGGCCGAGGTCGGAGATGGTCGCCCGGATGGGATGGCCTTGATCGCCGAACAGGTCCCAGAAGATGACGGGATAGGCCTGGAATTCGGAGGTGAAGCCGATCTCCTTGTCGCGCGCTTCGATCCAGGGCTTCGGCACGCCCGGCTCGGAAATGCCCGACAGATCGCCCTTCACGTCGGCGCAGAACACCGGAACCCCGTGGGCGGAGAAGCCCTCGGCGAGACCCTGGAGCGTCACGGTCTTGCCCGTGCCGGTCGCGCCGGTGACGAGCCCGTGGCGGTTGGCGAGCCTGAGATAAATGAACTCGGGCTTGACGCTCTTGCCGATATAGACGCTGTCTTCAGGCGCCGCGGCCGGTGCCTCGGCTGGGCTCGCTGTGGGCGCTGCTTTGCGCTTCGCCATCCCTTGGTCTCCTCGGTTGGGCCTGCACTTTAGCCTCTGCCTCGGCGCGCGCAAAGACGACCTTGAGACGCAAGCTCGTGCCGTTCCACAGCCTTCCGCGCCGCTCGGCCTTCATGCTAGGAGGGACGCGAACCGCTTAGAGCTTGAGAAACATGGCTGAACTTTCCTTGGCAAAGGGCTTCGCAGCCGCGGACGAAGCGGCTTGGCGGGCGCTGGTGGAAGACGCGCTGAAAGGCACGCCCTTCGCCGCGCTCAAGGCCAAGACCTATGACGGCATCGCCATCGAGCCGCTCTACGGCCGCGCGGGCGAGGCGCGTCCGATCGCAGGCCGCGTGCCGGGCCTGCCGTGGAGCGTGATGCAGCGCATCGACCATCCCGACGCCAAGGCCGCCAACGCGCAAATCGTCGACGACCTCAACAACGGGGCGAACGGCGTTGCACTCGTCTTCGAAGGCGGCGTCGGCGATCACGGCTACGCGCTCGCCGCCAACGGCACCGCGATCAGCGCGGCGCTCGACGAAATCTATCTCGATGCCGGCATCGCCATCGACCTCGATCTCGGCCTGCCGTCGAAAGACGCGGCGGGTCTTGTCGCCACCCTGGTCAAGGCCCGCGCGGTTGCGCCGCGCGCGACGACCATCCGCTTCGGCTTCGATCCGCTCGGCGCGATCGCGCTCGCCGGGGCAAGCCCGCTGCCGTGGAAGGACATCGGAGCCCTCCTTGCCCGCCTCGTCGCCGACCTTGCGGGTCAAGGGTTCGGAGGCCCCTTCGCCGCCGCCGACGGCAGGGTGGTCCATGCGGCAGGCGGCTCGGAAGTGCAGGAGCTGGCCTTCGCGCTCGCAAGCGCAATTGCCTATCTCCGCGCGCTCGAGCAGGGCGGCATCGCGCTCGAAGACGCGCGAAGCCTGATCTATTTCCGGCTTGCCGCCGATCAGGACCAGTTCCTCACCATCGCGAAGTTCCGCGCGATCCGGAAGCTGTGGGCGCGCACCGAGGAGGCTTGCGGGCTCAACCCCCGCCCCGCTTTCGTGTCGGCCGAGACCGCCTGGCGCATGATGACGAAGCGTGACCCGCACGGGAACATCGTGCGCGCCACGATCGCGGCGCTGGGCGCGGCCGCGGGCGGCGCCGATGCGGTCGCGATCCTGCCGTTCAGCGCGGCGCTCGGACTTCCCGACGCCTTCGCCCGGCGGATCGCCCGCAATACGCAAACGATCCTGATCGAGGAGGCGAACATCCATCGCGTCGCCGATCCCGCGGCCGGGTCGGGCGCGATCGAGGCGCTGACCGATGCTCTCGCCGCGGCCGCCTGGGGTCTCGTTCAGGAGATCGAGCGCGAAGGCGGTCTGGCGCGGGCGCTCGAAACCGGGTTGATCCAACAGGGTGTCGCCAAAGTCAGGGCGGCGCGCGAAACCAACATCGCGCGGCGGACCGATTCGCTTGTCGGCACCAGCGACTTCCCCGATCTAAACGAAACCGAGGCGGCCGTTCTGGCGCTGCCGCGGCTCGCGGCTCTGCCCGAGACCGCAAACGCGCTTCTGCCGATGCGACAGGCCGAGCCGTTCGAGCGTTTGCGCGACAAGAGCGACCTCTATCGCAAGAAGCACGGCGCAAGGCCGAAGGTGTTTCTCGCCTGTATCGGGCGCCCCGCCGACTTCAATGCGCGGTCGAGTTTCGCCAAGAGCCTGTTCGAGGCGGGCGGCATCGAAGCGGTCGAAGGCGATGGCGACAACCTCGCGAAACGATTCAAGGAATCGGGCGCGAAGCTCGCCTGCCTCTGCTCCTCCGACAAAGTCTACGCGAAGGCGGCCGAAGCCGCCGCCAAGGCGCTGACGCAAGCGGGCGCGAAGCGCATCTATCTCGCCGGGCGAGCCGGCCCCAACGAGACCGCGTTCCAGCAGGCCGGCATTGGCAGCTTTCTTCATCAAGGCTGTGATACGCTTGCAATTCTGAGCGCCGCTTATGACGAGATCTGACCGGAAATGACCCGCATCCCCTCATTTGCGGAGATCGGCTTCGCCGCGACCGACGCCGCGAGCGAAGGACGCGATGCGCCCGCGCGCGCGGACGCCTGGCAAACGCCGGAAGGGATCGCGGTCAAGTCCGCCTATGACGCGCGCGACCTCGCGAGCCTCGATTTCCTCGACGGGATGCCGGGCGTGGCGCCCTATCTGCGCGGCCCCTACCCCACCATGTACGTGCAGAGACCGTGGACCATCCGGCAATATTCCGGCTTCTCCACCGCCGAGGATTCCAATGCCTTCTACCGGCGCAACCTCGCCGCCGGACAGCAAGGCGTCTCGATCGCCTTCGACCTCGCGACCCATCGCGGTTACGATTCCGATCATCCGCGCGTGACCGGCGACGTCGGCATGGCGGGCGTTGCCATCGATTCCATCTACGACATGCGCACCCTGTTCGACGGCATCCCGCTCGATCAGGTCTCGGTGTCGATGACCATGAACGGGGCGGTGTTGCCCGTGCTCGCGCTCTTCATCGTCGCGGGCGAAGAGCAAGGCGTGCCGCCGGAACAGCTCTCGGGCACGATCCAGAACGACATTCTCAAAGAGTTCATGGTGCGGAACACCTACATCTATCCGCCTGCGCCGTCGATGCGCATCGTCTCCGACATCTTCGCCTACACCTCGAAGAAGATGCCGAAATTCAATTCGATCTCGATTTCCGGCTATCACATGCAGGAAGCGGGAGCGACGGCCGATCTCGAACTCGCCTACACCCTTGCCGACGGGGTCGAATATGTGCGCGCCGGCGTCGCCGCCGGTCTCGATGTCGATGCGTTCGCGCCGCGGCTCTCCTTCTTCTGGGCGATCGGCATGAACTTCTTCATGGAGATCGCCAAGATGCGCGCCGCGCGCCTGCTGTGGGCGAAACTCATCCGCGACGAATTTGCGCCGAAGGACCCGCGCTCGCTTGCGCTCAGGACCCATTGCCAGACGAGCGGCTGGAGCCTCGCCGCGCAGGACGTGTTCAACAACGTCGTCCGCACCTGCACCGAGGCGATGGCGGCGACGCAAGGTCATACCCAGTCGCTCCACACCAACGCGCTCGACGAGGCGCTGGCGCTGCCGACCGATTTCTCGGCGCGCATCGCTCGCAACACCCAGCTTATGCTGCAACAGGAATCGGGCACGACCCGCATCATCGATCCGTGGGGCGGCAGCTTCTATGTCGAGCGCCTCACCTACGATCTCGCCGGCCGCGCCATGAAGCACATCGCCGAAGTCGAGAAGATCGGCGGCATGGCCAAGGCCATCGAGGCCGGCATCCCCAAGCGCATGATCGAGCAGGCCGCGACCGCAACGCAAGGGCGCATCGACTCGCGCAAGCAGACCATCGTCGGCGCGAACAAATACCGCCCCGACAGCGAAGCCGACATCGCCATCCTCAAGGTGGACAACCGCGCGGTCAGGCGGCGGCAACTCGACAAGCTCGCCCGCCTCAAGGCGGAACGCAGCGAGGATCAAGTCCGTGCCGCCCTTGACGCGCTGACGCGCTACGCCGAGACGGGAACCGGCAACCTGCTCGAAGCCGCCGTCGCGGCCGCGCGCGTTAAGGCAACGGTCGGAGAAATCTCCTATGCTCTGGAGAAGGTCTATGGCCGCCACCGGGCCGAAGTCTCGGCCATCACCGGGGTCTACCGGGCGGAGATGGCCCGCATGGAAGGAAGCATGAGCCGCATCAAGGAGCTGATCGAGGCCTTCGAGACCGAGCAGGGCCGCCGTCCACGCATCCTGGTCGCCAAGAT
>DATEMT010000155.1:0-2155 GCA_035275445.1 Methyloceanibacter sp.
ACGACCGGGGAGCCAAGACATGACGCCGCGTTCGGCCGCTGCCGCTGTATTCCCGCGGCTCTACGGGCCCGCCGCATGGCTGCCGACCCTTGCGATCACCGCGGGCTTTTCGGGCGTGGAGGCCCTTGTTCACGGGTCCCATGCCGTCGCGCCGACGGTCGGCCTTACCGCATGGGAAGCCATCTATCGGGCGGGCTTCGCCGTGAGCCTCGCGCCCATGCTGCTGCCGGCGATCCGCGCGACGCCGGGGGCAATCCGGCGCGTCCTCGTCGGTCTCCTGCTTATCCTCACCCTCGGGGCGGGCCTCGCGCTGATAGCTGCGCCCCTCGCGTTCGAGACGGTTCCCTGCCTTGTCGTCGCCGGCGCCAGCTTCGTGCTGTTTTCCTTCGCTCGGCACGGGTCGGCTTTTCCTGCGGCGGCGGCTCTCGGCGCCGGAACGCTCGTCGCGCTGTCGACGCCTTTGACTCAGCGCCACGATGGGCTCGACGTCCTGGCCGCGTCCATCGCCGGCTACGGCGCCTGTCGGCTCGCGTTTTCGAGAAAGCTGTCGTTTCTCGACGCACCCTCTCCTTGGGCTGGCATCGACTACGAGGTGCGCAACCTCGCCAACCTTTTCATCCGCAACAGCCGGCGCAACTGGGAGCGGACCTATGCCGATGGACGCTGGGATTTCCTCGATTCCCCCGCCCAGAGGCCGCGGCACTACGTAATCGCCGGCCTGGTCGCCGATCGCTTTACGGAGGGCGATGCGAGGGTGCTCGATGTCGGCTGCGGCTATGCGACGCTCTACCCGCTGCTGCGCGAACGGATCGCCGCCTATACGGGCCTCGATCTATCCGAGGAGGCTCTGCGGAAATGCCGGGCGAGCTTCCAGTCCGACGCTCGCTGCCGCTTCATCCAGGGGGCGTTCGAGGACTTCTCGGTAGGCGATACGTTCGACGTCGTGGTGCTCAACGAAGTCCTGTATTATTTTCCCGTTCAAATGGCGGAATCAATTCTTCACAAGGCTGCGTCTCTGGCGGCAGATGACGGAGTCGTGATCGTCTCAATGAACCGGGACTGGAAGGCGGCCCTCATTTGGAGGCGGCTGGCACAGGTATCCCGCCCGAGCCAAAGCATTAGGGCCACGAACCGGCAGACCGGCAGCTATTGGACGGTCAACCTGTACCCTGCTGCCGAACTGCGAGGCTTAAGATCAAGACAATCCTTGCGGTGATGTTAGCTCTGACCGGCTACGCAGCAGCGACCTGGATTTATGGCTCCGCAGTCCGACCGGGGCGACGGTGATGGTGGTCTTCGAGATCAGCCCGACCATCGTTGCTGAGGGCCCGATAGTCACACAGTAGACCCGCTTCTAAGGAACCACTTCAGCGGACCGGCCTGTACGAGTGTGAGCGGAGATGAAGAAGATTTGGCTGACTCGGACTCTACTCATGCCGAACGAATAGTCCGACGGGCATCCGCTCAGACCTGGGACCATCATGTCGGGCCGCTGATAGAGGCGGTCTGAAAAATCTGTGCATGCCCGCGAGCCACATAGTGGGGCACGTCCTGGGCTAAGTTCCCATGCGTGAGAGTGGAACCTGCGCCTGGACGGATCTTGCGATCAGGGGGCGGAGAGGCCATCGGCCTCTCGGGACCAATTCCGCCTATTACTCAGGGTCGGAGTTCCCCAGCGGCAGTGCTCTTGGGCGAGCCTGCGCGCCGGCCGGCCGGGCTTCGATTACTTCGGGCGCACGTCCGGAGGGCCTTGCTGCCCGCGAACCCGCCGCGAGCGTCACGTAACCTATGTGGTTGACCGAGGTGTAGGCGATCAGCCGTTTGTCCGGGACGGATGGAAGGCGCAACAGGTCTTAGGTGCGGAGCTTGAACTAAGCCCGGCGAGGATCACGCTGCCCTCGGGGACGGCGCGCGGCTTCGGTGGTCCGTAGCCTTGACAGCGGGGTTGCCTGGCCGGTAAGCTCGCCTCGATGGTCGCCTTCGTTCACTCTGCCTTCGTGCGCCGCTTGACGTTCCCCACTCTGGTCTTGCTGCTTGTTCTCGGTCAAGCTTGTGAGCTGCCGGCATACGTTGACCTTGTGCGTTCGGCCCATTCCGCAGATCAGGAGTCTCCCCACTCGAGGAGTGGCCACCACGGTGGTGAGCAGGCGATCTC
>DATEMT010000156.1:0-6175 GCA_035275445.1 Methyloceanibacter sp.
GCCATCGCCGCCATCGCCCCCCATTTGGTGCAGCGCGGCCACCAAATGGCGAGAACGAGCGCCGGGAAGAACGACGACGCGGCGAAGGCCAAACCCATCAGCGAGACCTTGAGCGGATCGACATCGGCGATGACAAGGAAAACGGCGGCCGCGAGCGCGGTCGCGGCGATGGCGGCCCAGGCGGCGACGATGCGCGGCAGAGCCTGGCGCCGATCGAAGGTGCGGTAAAGATCCTCGGCGAGACTCGCGGCGAGCGTGAAGAGGTGCGACGCCGAGGCGGCCAGCGCAATCGCCAGCGCCGCCGTCGCCATCAGGGCGGTGAGCACGTAAGGCAGTCCCGCGGCCGAGGGCAGGGCGAGCGCGATGCCGTCGCGCCCGATCAAAAGCTCGGCCGCGCCGATCGCTCCGTCGCCATTGCCGTCACTTGCGCGGGCAAGCTGCATGTCGCTCAGCGCCGTGAGCCAGGCCGGCAGCGCGGACGCCTTGGCCGCGGCGATGTCGCGGAAGATGGCGAACTTGGCGAAGGCGGCCATGGCGGGAACCGTCATGGCAAACGCGGCAACGAAAAGCACGCCCCAGGCGGTGGCGCGACGTTGCTCGGCGACAGTGGCCGTGACGCCGCTGCGGACCAGCAGCGTGGGGAGTGCCGCGATGCCGAGCGCGAGCGACAGGAACAGCGTCACGAACGCCACCGGTCCCTGCGCGCCGAACGGCTGCAAGAACGGTTTGACCGCCGGCCTCGGCTGAACGCCCGGCAACGCCGCCGCGGTCGCATCGGGCGAAAGCGGCCGCGCTCCGGCTTCGGTCTCGGCGTGCTGCAATTCCGCCAACAGCTCGCCATAGGTGAGTTGCGGCGCAGGGAGGTTGGTGAGAAGGATCGAAACGACGGTCACGACCGCCGCAAGCCCGACCGCGCCGACGAGGAACTCGGCACTTCCCGCCCAGGTGATCGAGCGCATGCCGCCGAGAATGGCGATCGCCGCGATCAGCGCCGCCACCAGGATCACGGCGGCGCCGAAGGAGAGCGGCAGAAACAGCGAAGCAAGGAGCGCGGCGATCTTGATCTCGGCGGCAAGGAGCAACGTCAGCGGCGGAAGTTGCGCGATGCTCGCAGCCGCGCGCAAGAGCCGCGAGCGGAAGCGGTGGCCGAAGAAGCTCGGCAGAGTGTAGGAGCCGGCTTTACGCAGATAGGGCGCGAACAGGATGCCGGCGGCGAGCATGCCGACGGTCAGGCCGAGCCCGATCGCCATGGCATCGAAGCCGAGAAAGAACGTCGTGCCGGTATAGGCGACGAAGCCCACGCCGCCGACGGCGATCGCCGCCAGCACGAAGCCGTTATAGACGGGCGGCACGCGCCGTCCCGAGGCGAAGAAATCTTCGGTATGGGTGGTGCGGGCGCCGACGGCGATGCAAAGATAGAGCGCAACCGGCACGAGGATCATGGTCTGGGTGAGCCTCGCTTGGCTCCAGCCGAGCTGCTCGAACATGGCGAGCACGATGACGAGAGACACCAGCGTCGCGGTGACGATGCCGTAATAGGCGCCAAGATGCGGGTTGGAACTGCGGTAGCGCGTCGGGACGCTCATCGGCCGGTCCACTCCTCGCTCTCGGCCCGCGCGTGGTCGATGCGCTCCTGGATGCGGATGAACCAGAACGCCATCACGACGATGAGGACGAGAAGCCCCTGCGCCAGCAGATAGAACCCGAGAGGGAAATGAAGGAAGCCGAAGCGATTGAACCAGGCGAGAGCGGCGACGGCGACGACGACGGCGACGAGCACGATGGAGAGAATGCCGACGGCGAGGATCAGCGTCTGAAGCTCGTGGCGGAGGCGCGCGGGATCCTCGCTCACGGGACGTTCTACCGCCATTTCAATCCCCCTGGCTCAAGACCGGCAAAGACGCTACCAACCGGAGCCGGTCTGGCAAACCAGCGCGGCACCATTGGCGTTCAATCGTGGCAGGGTGGTGACTATGCGCTTCGGTCGCAAGCGAGGAAGGAGGGCGCATGCTTAAGGAATTCAAGGAATTTGCCCTCAAGGGCAACGTTGTCGACATGGCGGTCGGCATCATTATCGGCGCAGCGTTCGGGACCATCGTCAAATCGCTCGTCGACGACATCCTGATGCCGCCTCTGGGGCTTGCCACCGGCGGGGTCGATTTTTCCAACATGTTCATCGCGCTCAACGGCGAAGATTACGCATCGCTCGCGCAAGCAAGGCAAGCGGGCGCGCCGACGATCAATTTCGGCCTGTTCATCAATAATGTGATCGCCTTTCTGATCGTGGCTTTCGCCCTGTTCATGGTGATCAGGGGGATGAACTATCTGCGCCGCGAGCAGGCGGAGGCGCCCGCGACCCCCTCGGAGGAGGTCAAGCTTCTCACCGAGATTCGCGACGCGCTGGTCAAGGGCGATGGGCCGGCAAAACGGCCGTAAACTGCGGCGCGGAGACCTCAAGGCACGGCAAGGATTTTTCGCGGCCGGGCATCGGCGCGATGACGACGTTGCGCTCAAGAGCGGAAGCGCAAAAAAATACTACCAAGGAGGCCTGGAAGAAACGATTTTGCGTCTTTTTATAGTCTGAGCCTTTTTGAGAGAATGATTTTTCGCTACATTCAGGGGAATTCGCGGGTTTCAACAGTTTGGCACAGGGCGGCCTCACATGTTCCTCAACTTGCGTTTGCCCGATGGCACGACTCATCGCCTAGAAGCGCTCGAAGGGTGGCGCGTCATGGAGGTGATCCGCGATTGGGGCCTGCCGATCAAGGCCGAGTGCGGCGGCGCTTGCGCTTGCGCCACGTGCCATGTGTGGGTCGGCAAGGATTGGGTGGCGAAACTTGCCCCCGCGAGCAGCGAAGAACTCGAGATGCTTGACGGCGCCTTCAACGTCGATGAGCGCTCGCGGCTTTGCTGCCAGATCATCATGTCGAAAGACCTCGATGGGCTCGACGTCGAGCTTGCGCCGGAGAGTCTCGCCGATGAGCCGGCGGAGCGGGTAGCGGTTGGAGGATAAACGGTGCGGACGTTCCCGATCCTCGTGAGCTTCGACGGCAAACCGCCGCTCGTGACCGGCGGCGGCGAGCTCGCCGCGGTCAAGACGCGGCTTCTGTTGAAGCGCGCGCCGCTCGTCGATGTCGCCGCCGATGACGTCACGCCCGAGCTTGCCGCGCTGATCGAAGCGGGTAGCGCGGTGCTGATCGCGGCGAAACCCGGCATCGATCAGTTGCGCGGACGCCCCCTCGTC
This sequence comes from Methyloceanibacter sp., assembly GCA_035275445.1. Classification (GTDB taxonomy): domain Bacteria; phylum Pseudomonadota; class Alphaproteobacteria; order Rhizobiales; family Methyloligellaceae; genus Methyloceanibacter. The sequence continues at coordinate 3,245 of DATEMT010000156.1, forward strand.
ATTGCCGCGACCGAGGACGATGAGGAAGACGCGCGCGTCTCGGCCATTGCGCGCGCGCTCGGCGTGCCCGTCAACGTTCCCGACCGGCCCGAGCTCTGCACCTTCGCGCTCCCCGCCATCGTCGATCGCGGCGAGGTGACGGTCGCAATCGGCACTTCGGGCGCATCGCCCGTCCTCGCCCAGCGCCTGCGCGCCTGGCTCGAACAGGAACTGCATCCCCGGCTCGATGCGCTCGCCAAGCTCGCGGCCGAGTTCCGCGGCGCGGTGGCCGACGCTCTGCCGTCGGGTCAGAGGCGGCGGAAATTCTGGGAAGCGGTGTTCGAGGGCGCCGCCGCCGAAGCCATGCTCGAGGGTGATGAGAACAAGGCCCGCGATCTGATCGAGGCCGCGATCGCCAAGGCGGCCCAGGCGCCGCGACAGGGAGGCCGCGTGCTTCTGGTCGGCGCCGGCCCCGGCGATCCCGAGCTTCTCACCATGAAGGCGGTGCGCGCGCTCAAAGCCGCCGACGTGATCTTCTACGACCGGCTGGTCGGCGAAGGCGTGCTGGACCACGCCCGCCGCGAGGCCGAGCTCATTGCGGTCGGCAAAGCCAAAGGCGCCCACTCCGTGCCGCAGGAAGAGATCAACGCGCTACTCATCAATCGCGCGCTTGCCGGCGAGACCGTGGTTCGCCTGAAGGGGGGCGATCCCTTCATCTTCGGCCGTGGCGGCGAAGAACTCGATGCGCTCCGCGAAGCCGGCGTCGCGATCGAGATCGTGCCCGGTGTCACCGCCGGCATCGCCGCCGCCGCGAGCTTGCAGATTCCGCTCACCCATCGCGACGTGTCGCATACGGTGACCTTCGTGTCGGGCCACGAAGCCGGCGGGGCCGAGCCGTCGTTCGAGCATCTCGACCTTGCGGCGCTCGCCACCGGCAACAACACGCTCCTTGTCTATATGGGCGTGACCACGGCGGGGACGATCGCCAAGCGGCTGATCGAGGCCGGGTTCAAGCCCGACCTCCCGGTGATCGCGGTGGAGAATGCCAGCCGCGACGACGAACGCCGCGTGCGTGCGACCATCGCCGAGCTTGCCGACAATCCCGCGCGGCTCGGGCTCAAGAGTCCGGCGGTCTTGATCTTCGGCGAGGTCGCGGGGCTGCCGGCTTCCGGCACGGTCGAGACCATCCTCAGCCTGGAGGAGGTCAAGCGCCTCTATGCCTAGCGTCGTCACCGCCAATCGTCTCATCGACGGCATCGTCGTCTACCTCGCGAGCGAGGGCGGCTGGACCGAGGAGATCGGCCGGGCGCGACTGGCCGCGAGCGAGGACGAGATCAAGGCGCTCGAGGCCGAGGCCGCCAAGGACGTTGCCGCGCGCAAAGTCGTGGCGGTCTATCCCATGGACGTCGCTATCCGTGACGGCACCGTCGATCCGCTTTCGGTGCGCGAACGCATTCGCGCCGCCCACCGCACCACGCTGACCAAGGATTGGTACGATGTACCGCTATGACGAGTTCGACCACGCGTTCATGCGCGAACGCGTGGCGGAGTTCAAAGACCAGGTCGAGCGGCGGCTGGCCGGCCAGCTGAGCGAGGACGAGTTCAGGCCGCTCCGCCTGCGCAACGGGCTCTACCTCCAGCTCCACGCCTATATGCTCCGCATTGCCATCCCCTACGGCGTGCTGTCGCCCCGGCAGCTTCGCCAGCTCGCCATGATCGGGCGGCGCTGGGACCGCGGCTACGGCCATTTCACCACGCGGCAGAACCTTCAGTTCCACTGGATGAAGCTCATCGACATCCCTGACGTGCTGGCGGCGCTCGCCGATGTCGAGATGCACTGCATCCAGACGAGCGGAAACTGCGTGCGCAACGTCACCGCCGACCCGTTCGCCGGCGCCGCCAATGACGAGCTCGAAGACCCGCGGCCGTGGTGCGAGATCTTGCGCCAGTGGTCGACGCTCCATCCCGAATTCAGCTGGCTGCCACGCAAGTTCAAGATTGCCATCTCGGGGGCGGCCGAAGACCGCGCGGCCATCGCCTTCCACGATATCGGTTTGAAGATCGTGCGGGGGCCGAATGGCGAGAACGGCTTCCGCGTTCTCGTCGGCGGCGGCATGGGCCGCACGCCTTATGTCGGGCAGGAGATCAGGGCCTTCCTGCCCAAGCGGCACTTGCTGTCCTACATCGAGTCGATCTTGCGCGTGTACAATTTGCACGGCCGGCGCGACAACATCCACAAGGCCCGCATCAAGATCCTCGTCAATCAACTCGGCATCGACAAATTCCGCGAGGACGTCGAGGCGGATTGGGAGGCGACGCATCGCGACGCGATCGATCTCCCCGAGGCCGAACGCAAGCGCATCATGTCGTATTTCGCGCCGCCGGCGCTGCCCGCGCGGCCGATCCGCGACGAGGGCCTCGACACGCGCCGCGCCACCGACCCCGTCTTCGCCAATTGGCTCAAGCACAATGTGCGGCCGCATAGCGTGCCGGGCTACTCGACCGTTGTCGTCTCGCTGAAAGAGCCCGGCCGGACGCCGGGCGACGCAAGCTCAGAGGCGATGGAGCTTGTCGCCGATCTTGCCGAGCGCTTCAGCCGCGGCGAGGCGCGCGTCAACTACACGCAGAATCTGATCCTGCCTCATGTCGCGACGTCCGACGTCGTCGCGGTTTACGGCATCCTCGCCGCGAATGGGCTTGCCACCGGCAACCACGACTTGCTCGGCGACATGATCTGCTGCCCGGGGCTCGACTATTGCAATCTCGCCAATGCCCGCTCGATCCCGATCGCCAAGGAGATCGCCAAGCGCTTCGAAGACCCCAAGCGCCAGGAGCTGATCGGCCCGCTGAGACTCAATATGTCGGGCTGCATCAACGCGTGCGGCCACCATCATTCCGGCAATATCGGTATTCTCGGCGTCGACAAGAAAGGCACCGAGCTCTACCAGATTT
>DATEMT010000157.1:0-10039 GCA_035275445.1 Methyloceanibacter sp.
CGCCGCCGAGTTTCCCGCCACCGCCGGTGAGCGAGGGCGATCTCGCCGCTCAACTGGCGCGGATCAACGCCGAGGCGATGGCCGAGCCGCAAGCCGAACCGCCGCCGCCGGAGAAGCGCGGCGGGATCTTCTCGCGGCTCACGCGCAAGAAGGAGCCCCTCCCGCCCGAGCCGACGCCGTCGGCCGCAGCGACCGATGTCTTCGCGCCGAGCCCGGGTCTAGGCAGCGACGCCAGCATGGACGAAGGGCCGGTCTTCGGCGCCGGCATGCCGCCCGGGTTCGACAGCACCATGGGCGATGCCGCAATGGGCGATGCGAGCCTCGGCTACGACCCCGCGCTCGCCGATCAGGCGCTGCCGGACGAGACGCCGCAGCGGCGCAAGGGCGGCTCTTTGGTTCTCCTCGGCTGGCTCGCGCTCGCGCTCTTGGTTGCGGGCGTGATCGGCGCTCTCGCCTACGCGCCCGCGGCGATCATGTCGGTGCTGCCGGGATCGTCGCGCCTCTATTCTCTCTTCGGAATGGAAACCGGCGCCGGCGGTCTCACGCTCGAACAAGTGCGCTACGGCTGGACCAATGACGGCTCCCAATCCGTGCTCGAGGTACAGGGCGACGTCGTCAACGTCACTTCGAGCCCGGTTGCCGTCCCGACCGTGGTCATCGCGCTTCGCGACGCCGGCGGCACGGAAATCTCCGAATGGACCACCGAGATCGGCGAGGAACAGCTTGCGGGGGGCGAACGCGCGCCCTTCTTGCGCCAGATCCCTTCGCCGCCGAGCAATGTCCGGAGCGTCGCGGTGCGTTTCGCCAAGGCCAAGTAGGTATGGCCGGGGAGCCGGCGGCGCAAACCATCCGCACGCTCATCAGCGCCGAGCAGATCGCCGAGAGGGTCGGGAGCTTGGCGCGCGAAATCGCCGCCGCAAGCCCGCGCGATCTCGTCATCGTCGCCATCCTCAAGGGCAGCTTCATCTTCGCCGCAGACCTCATCAGGGCCTTGCACCGCGAAGGCCTGAGGCCCGAGATCGATTTCATATTCCTCGCGAGCTACGGCGCGGGCACGGTCTCGAGCGGAGAGGTTCGCGTCTTGCGCGACGTCGAGATCGATCTTGCGGGCCGCGAAGTCGTGATTATCGACGACATCCTCGATTCGGGACGCACGCTCCATTTCGCCAAAGCGCTGCTTGCCGAGCGCGACGCCAAAACCGTCAAGACCTGCGTCCTCATCGACAAGCAAGTGCCGCGCGCGGCGGCGATCGTGCCGGATTTCGCGGGGTTTCGCTGTCCGCCGATCTTTGTCGTGGGCTACGGCATGGACCACGCCCATTGCTATCGCGAGCTTCCCTTTATCGGAGAGATGGCGAAGCCCTGATCGGCCGCGTCAGAACGGGGTGATCAGCCGCTCGAGATAGTCGAGTTCGACCGCAGGCCGCGACGGATCGCCGAGACGGCGGCGGAGTTCGTCGAGCACCTCGCGCGCGCGCTGAATGTCGATCTCGTCGGGAACCTGCACCGACAGGCCGAGATCGGGCCGGTTCGAGCGGTCGGGGCGGCCGAGCGGATCGCGGCCGTTATTGCCGGGACCCTGGCCCGCTTGCGATTCGGCGCCTTCCATCATCTGCTCGGCCATGGACTCTGCACCCTTGCGCAGCCGGTCGAGCGCAAGCGTCTGCTGCTGCGTTGCGCGCTCGAGGTCGCTTTCGCCGATCGCCTCCTTGGCGTCGCCCATGGCCTCGCCCGCGTCGGGAAGGCCGGGCGGCGGTTGGGCCCCTTCGATGCCGAAGCGGTCGATCATCTTTTGCAGCATGTCGCGAAGCTCCTGCTGCCGCTCGGCGAGCTTCCCGTGCTCGCCCGCAGCCTGAGGCCCGACCTCGAGCTGGCTCTTCTGGCGCGGACTGCCCTGGCCGCCCGACTCGCCCTGTCCTTTCATGAACCCCTGCTGCGCCTCGCCCGGCATTTCCTCGAACAAGGGCGACATGCCAGGGCCGAACTCCATCGGCTGGCCGGGCGGGCTCACTTCGAATTGCTGGCCGTCGCCTTCGCCGCTGCGCGCGGCCTGCTGGCGCTTGGCGGCGAAGGTGTCGTCGAGAAGCTTCTGTTGGTTGGAGACGAGATCGCTCAAATCCTTCATCGTCCGTCGCGCGCGCTGCTGCTGTTCGGTCTCCGCCGCGCTGCCGGTCTCGATCCGCTCGAGCAGGTCCTTGAGCTCCGACAACATGCGCTCGGCCAAGTCCTTCGATCCGGATTGAGCGAGTTGCTGGATGTTGTTCAAGATCTTTTCCAGGTCCTGCTGCGACAGGAGCTGGTCGTTGCCCTTCGGGGTGAGCGGCGATTGCTCGCCGTTCTCTTGCTGCTGCGAGGCAAGCGCCTGGAGGTACCGCGACAATGCCGAGCGCAGCTCATCGACGAGATTCTTGATCTCATCGGACGATTTCTCTTCCTTGAGGGCCTGCAACAGCGCGTCCTGGGCGGCGTTCAAGGCGCGCTCGGCCTCGGGCAGGTCGCCCTCCTCGATGCGGAGCGCCGTGGACCAAAGCTGTTCGACCACACTCGCGACCGCCTCGGGCGAGCGGTCGCCGCGGAGTCGCCAATAGGCGTTGCGAAGCGCGAGATAGACCACGCTGTCGTCGATCACCTTGTCGCCGCCGAGGGTGAGCGCATCGAGCGCATTGGCCACGCCCTCCGGCGCGCTTGGGTCACGCACGAGTTTCTTGCGCTGCTCGACCACGGCGCGCGCCAGCGGCTTGGTGAACGGCCGCTCGGGCAGGATGAACTCGTAAGGCTGGCTCTCGCCCGACTGACCGGCCTGGTCGCGCGCGACGAGCGTCATGCGAACTTTCAATCCGGCCCAGGGATGGCCGGTCAAGTCCTGGGTGGCGCGGCCGTCAACGCGCTTGGCGTTGGCGCGCGGCAATTGCAGCGGCATGACCGGAGGCTCGAGCAGGGGATTGGCCTTGAGCTTGGGGGAGGGTTCGGCCGGAACCGGCGCGAAATTGCGCTCCTCGCCTTCGACCAGCGCAAAGCGGGCTTCCGCGCTCGCCACGCCGTTGTCGTCGTCGGCGTGGAACTGAAGACGCAAGCCGCCCCGCGGCGTCTTCGCCGGATTGCCGGTGAGGTTGATCGTGGGGGGCGTGTCCTCGATCAGCTCGAAGCGCCATTTGGAAACGGTCTGGCCGCCGATCTCGACCGCGGCGCTGAGCGGCTGGTTGAGCGCGACGTTGAATTCGATCAGTCCTTCGCTGCCGCCCTTCTTCGGCGCGACGATCGTATCCTCGCCGCCGTCGCGGCTCGTGACGAGGTGCACGGTCTCGCCCTGCGGCGCATGGGTCCGCACGATCAATTCGCTGCGCTCAGGCACCGAAAGCGCCCGGAACGACTCCGAACCCGCTCCCACCTTCTCGCTGCCGTCGGCGAGCACGATCGGCGCGATCCCGGTATAGACCGGGGGCGTGACCCAGGCATCGAGCCGGAGCATTGCCGGCGTGCCGGTCGCGGCCGGAGAGAAGGCGGCGCGCAGGCGATCGACGGCGTTGCCGCCCGCGGCAAGCCCGGCCACGACCACGCCAAGAAGGAGCGCGGCCCTGACGGCGTAAGGGTCCTTGCGGTCGGTGCGCGGCGCGGGCCATGACGGCCGGAGCCTGGCGATCAGGCGCGACAGCCGTTCGCGGTGAGCCGCCCACAGCGCTGCGGTCTCCTTCGCCGGCGCGGTGCTGAGACGGTCTTCGTAAGAGGAGGCCGGCCTATGCTTGATGCCCGCATGGCGTTCGAGGCGGCGCAAGGCCTCCTGGCGCGTCGGCAGGGAAATTCTGAGGAGCGGCAGGAAGGACGCGATCAGCGCCAAGCCGAAACCGCCGAGACCGATGCGATGGGCGAGCGGCGGGAGCAGGCTCCACAGCTCGAGCAACGACACGACGAGGAAGCATAGAACGACCAGGGAGGGCCACAGCAGCGCCTCCACCACTCTCTCGCCGAGAAGGGCAAGCCAGCTCAGCCGCACGCTCCGGTCGAAGCGCTGCGCAAGCGGGCTCGCTTCCTCCGGTTCGGGGGCGGGATTCTTCTGGCGGGAGCTGGTACGCATCATCTTCATCTAGCGCGAAGTGGCGAGGCGACAAGTTAAATTTGGGCATTGAAGCGGGCGAAAGCGAGGCTCGATCGACCCTCACAGCCACTCCGGCAGCCGCTCCTTGGCCAGCATGTCGCCGTAGCCCGGCCTTGGGCGGGTCACGCAATAGCGGTCCCCGGATACGAGCACCTCGGGGACCAGCAGCCTGCTGTTATACTCCGAGGCGAGCACCGCGCCATAGGCGCCGGCCGTCATCACGGAAATGAGATCGCCCGGCTCGAGCTCGGGCAGGGACCGCGCGAGCGCAAGATAGTCGCCGGTTTCGCATACCGGGCCGACGATATCGGTCACGACCGTCGCCGTGCCTTGCGCGGGCGCCGTCACCGGCAAGATCTCGTGATGGGCGTCGTAGAGGGTCGGCCGGATCAGATCGTTCATCGCCGCATCGACGATGGTGAAAGTCTTCGACGCGCCGCCCTTCACGTAGAGCACGCGTGAAACGAGGATTCCGGCATTGCCCGCGATCATGCGGCCGGGCTCGAACATGAGCTTCACGCCGAGCGCGCCGACCGCTTGCTTGACGATATCTGCATAGTCGGCAGGGGACGGCGGCGGCGGCTGGTCGGTGCGATAGGGAATGCCAAGACCGCCGCCGAGATTGACGAAGTCGATGGCGAAGCCGTCGTGGCGCAGGCGCTCGACCAGGTCCTTCAACAGCGCAAACGCATTGCGGAACGGGTCGAGATCGGTGATCTGGCTGCCGATATGCATATGCACGCCGGTCGCCGCTATCCCGGGAAGCCGGCTCGCGAGCGCGTAGAGGCGAGGGGCCTCGTCGAACGCCACCCCAAACTTGTTCTCGGCCTTTCCCGTCGCGATCTTGTGATGGGTCTTGGCATCGACGTCCGGGTTCACGCGGAAGGCGACGGCCGCCGTCGCGCCGCGCGCGCCGGCGACGTCGCTCAAGGCGCGAAGCTCGGCCTCGGACTCGACGTTGAAGGCAAGGATGCCGGCATCGAGTGCAAACGCCATCTCTTCGCGCGTCTTGCCAATGCCCGAGAACACGATTCTGCCGGGCGGGACCTCGACCGCAAGCGCGCGGCGGATTTCGCCTTCAGACACGACGTCCATGCCGGCGCCGAGCTTGGCGAGCGTTGCCAGCACGCCGAGATTGGAGTTGGCCTTGACCGAGAAGCAGACGAGCGTCTCGTCCATGCCGGCGAATGCGTCGGCGAAGACGCGGTAGTGACGCTCGAGCGTGGCGGTGGAGTAGCAGTAGAAGGGCGTTCCGACGCGAGCGGCGAGTTCGGAAAGATCGACCTCCTCGGCGTGGAGCACATTGGGGTGGGACACGCCGCGCCGGTAGGCGAAATGGTGCATTGGAGAACGGGCGTCTATTCGAGCAGGCGGTCAATCCAAAGGCGGCGGGCCGGCGCCTTCGACATCTTCGTGGACGGGTCGGCCGCGGTCTCGGGATAGTTGGGCTTCGGCCGCTCCAACGAACCCCGGCGCCCGCAGGCCGAGAGCCCGATGGTCAGCACCAGGACAAGCGTTAAAAGGATGCGCAAAGCGCTTCCCATGGTCGTGCCCCTGTTCCCTCGAGCCTTTTTCGTGGCTCTTCGAATATCCTTCTAACGCGTTTTGGCGTCCTTCTCCAGACGCTTTATCCACCGATTAGCCTGCCTTTTGACGTTGGCGGGGGCGGTGCCCCCATAACTTGTGCGGCTTTTGACCGAGCCGGAGGCGTCGAGCGCCGAATAGACCTCCTCGGTGATGCGCTTCTCGACCGTTTTGAGGTCCGAAAGCGGCAGTTTTTTGAGGTCGAGGCCCCGCGATTCGGCCAGCGCCACGATCTTGCCGGCAGTGTGGTGGGCCTCCCTGAAGGGGAGGCCGAGCTTGAGCACGAGCCAGTCGGCGAGGTCGGTCGCCGTGGCATGGCCGGCGCCGGCGGCGCGCTTCATCGCCTTGAGGTCGGGCTCCATGTCCTCGACCATGCCGGTCATGGCCGCGATCCCGAGCTTCAGCGCATCGAGCGCGTCGAACACGGGCTCCTTGTCCTCCTGCATGTCCTTGGCATAGGCGAGCGGCAAGCCCTTCATCACCATCAGCAGCGTCTGAAAGGCGCCGGCGATTCGGCCGGTCTTGGCGCGCACGAGCTCGGCCGCGTCCGGGTTCCGCTTCTGCGGCATGATCGAGGAGCCGGTCGTGAACTTGTCGGAGAGCTTGACGAAGCTCCATTGCGGCGAGGACCAGTTCACGATCTCCTCGGCGAGCCGCGACAGGTGCATGGCGGCGATGGCGGCGGCGGCAAGCGCCTCGAGCGCGAAGTCGCGATCGGAAACGGCGTCGAGCGAGTTTGCCGCGGGCCGCGCGAAGCCGAGCGCGCGCGCCGTTTCCTCCCGGTCGATGGGGAAGGACGTGCCGGCGAGCGCCGCCGCGCCCAAGGGGGATTCGCCGAGCCGCGTGGCCGCATCGGCGAAACGGCCCCGGTCGCGCCCAAGCATTTCGACATAGGCGAGGAGATGGTGGCCGAAGGTGATCGGCTGGGCCGTCTGAAGATGGGTGAAGCCCGGCATCACCGCGCCCGCGTATTGCAGCGCCTTCTTGGCAAGCGCGAGCTGAAGCGCTTCGAGGCCCACATCGATCGCGCCGGTCTCGTCCCGCACATAGAGCTTGAAATCGGTCGCGACCTGGTCGTTGCGCGAGCGCGCGGTGTGGAGCTTGCCCGCCATCGGCCCGACCAGCTCGCGCAAGCGGTTCTCGACATTGAGATGAATGTCCTCGAGCGCGCGCGAGAACTTGAACGTGCCCGCCGCGAACTCGGCGGCGATCGTGTCGAGGCCGGCGGCGATGGCGTCGGCCTCTTTGGCTTCGATGATTCCGGTCGCGCCGAGCATGGCGACATGGGCCTTGGAGGCCGCGATATCGTGACGCCACAAGCGCTTGTCGAAATCGATGGAGGCATTTATCTCCTCCATGATTTCGGAAGGACTGGCGGAAAAACGGCCGCCCCATATGGTGTTCGTCATCGCTTGCGCCTTAGGGCCAGACAAGGTGAGCGGGAAGATTTGAGCAGACGCAACCAAGGCAAACGCGCCGCGCCGCCGGCCATCTATCTGATCGCCGCGCTGCTGGCGGCGATCGCCGGATTCGGCACGGTATATTGGAGTTTTGCCCCTTCTGACAATGGCCGGACGGGGCAGACCGCGCCCACGTCTGCGAGCGTCTCGGCGCCGGCCGCGGCAAGCCCGCTTGCAAGCCTCAACAAGGGCGCCATGGCGACGCTGGTTGTGCGCCCGGAACCGATTGATTTACCTGACTTTTCCTTCGATGCCGCAGGCGCGCCCAAAAAGCTTCACGACTTCGCCGGCAAGGTCGTGCTGCTGAACATCTGGGCCACGTGGTGCGTCCCGTGCCGCGAGGAGATGCCGGCACTCGACAAGCTCGAGGAGAAGCTCGGCGGCAAGGATTTCGCCGTGGTCGCGGTCAATATCGACAAAGGGGGAGCGGAGAAGGCGGCGACCTTCCTCAAGGAGACCGGTGCTGTGCGCCTTCCTCTCTACGCCGATCCCACCGGCAAGGTGTTCGCGACATTGAAGGCTGTCGGCATGCCAACCACGATCATCCTCGACCGCAAGGGCCGCGAGATCGCCCGCCTGGTCGGTCCCGCCGATTGGGCTTCGCCCGAAGCGCTCGCCGTCATCGAGGCGGCGATCGCCGCGCCATCCGCCTGACCGCGATGGCCCCGCGATGAAGAACGGCATCATCGACGAGATTGTCGCCTTCTGGTTCGAGACGCTGAAACCCGAAGACTGGTACCGCAAGAACCCTGCGGTCGATGCCGCGATCACCGAGCGGTTTGGTGCGACCTATGACACGCTGAAGACGGGCGTCCCGGCGGAGTGGCTTGCCGAGCCGAAGGGCACGCTCGCGGCGATCATCGTCCTCGATCAGCTCCCCCGCAACATGTTTCGCGACGATCCTCGCGCCTTCGCCACCGATCATGCCGCGCTCGCGCTTGCCAAGCGCGCGATCGGCGAGGGGACCGACATGCTTCTACCGCCGGAGCAGCGCGCCTTTATCTACCTGCCGTTCCAGCATGCGGAGACGGTCGAGGATCAAGCGCGCTCGATCGAGCTGTTCACCGCGCTCGGCGTTCCGCTCAATCTCGACTTCGCTCTGAGGCACCAGGCGATCATCGCCCGCTTCGGCCGCTTTCCCCATCGCAACGCCGTGCTCGCTCGCCCTTCGACGGCAGAGGAACTTGCCTTCTTGCAGGAACCCGGCTCCTCGTTCTGATCGCGGCCGCTACTCGACCGGGACGACCGTGTCGCTTTCGAGCCGGTAGGTGTATTTGCAGGTTTCGGCGACCGGCTTGTTGCACGGGATGCCCGAGGTCGTCACGTAGAGCATGCGCTTGTTGCCGCTCTTGCCGAATTTGTAACTCTTCACGGCATCCTCGAACACCACATCCCAGGACGTGCCGCCGTCCCAGAAATAGATCTGGATGGTGCAGCCCGCGTCGCTGCACAGCGGATTGATACCGCCCTCGCATTTCAATTTCGAATAATCGGCAATCCAATCCTCGCCGCCGTCGCCGTTGATGTCCTCCATCTTGAGCACGGCGTCGGTATTGGGCTTGCCGTCCATGTCCTTGCAGGCGCGTGCCGCTTCCTCGAGCGCCTCGGCGATGTTGTCAGGCGGCTGGGTTACCGCGGCCAAGGCGGGCGCGAGCGGAGCGGCCAGCAAGCTGCACACGGCGAGAACCTGGCGGGAAACGGCCGTCACTGCTCGCCTTGGCTTGCGGTGGTGCTCCGCGTTTTCTTCTTCTTGCGGGCCACCTTTTTCGCCGCCGGCGCCGCCTTGCGCGCGCCGCAGACGCTGTCGCCGAGATGGGTCGGACCGCTGCTCAGCGAGGCTTGAATGGCGAGCCCGTCGAGGCTCGTGCCGAACAACGATTTCCAGAAATAGCGCTTGAAGCCGTTATCGAGCAGATCGATGGCGCGCTCGCGGCGAGAGGCGACCGAGGGCTCGCCGAGAATCACGGCGACAAGCTTGCGGCCCTCGCGCGTGGCGCTCGCCACCACGTTGAAACCCGAATCGCAAATGAAACCGGTCTTCATGCCGTCGGCGCCGGGATAGTTGACGAGGAGGCCGTTATGCGTGCGGATGGTTTGCTTGCCGACCTGGACCGTGACGGTCGTGAACAGAGCGGCATGCTCGGGGAATTCGATGATGATGGCGCGGGCGAGCTTGGCGAGATCGCGGGCTGTGGTGACTTGCCGCTCGTCGGGAAGGCCGTTGGGATTGGCGAAAACGGTGCGCGTCATGTTGAGGTGCTTCGCCGCGTCGTTCATGCGCGCGACGAACGCCTCCTCGCTGCCGGCCACCGTCTCGGCGATCATCATGGCGACGTCGTTGGCCGATTTGACGATGAGAACTTGCAGCGCGACTTCGAGGGTGATCGACTCGCCCTCTTTCAGCCAGAGTTTGCTCGGGGCCTGCTGCGTCGCCTTCTTGGAGCAGACGACCGGGCTGTCGAGCTTGATGGTGCCTTCCTTCAACGCCTGGAAGGCGACATAGGCCGTCATCAGCTTGGTGAGGGAAGCCGGGAACCACGCGGCGTCGGGATCCTCGGCGTAGAAGACGGTGCCGTTGAAAGGCTCGAAGACGAGGGCGGGGCTTGCCGTGGCCGGAGCCGGCGCCAGCAAGACGGCTCCGACGAAGAGGCCAAGACCGGCGCGCCGCAAATTCATGCCTAACCCCTCATCCAATCCCGTGCCGCAAGGGACCCGTCCGCGCGCGGGACGTCACCAAACTTGACTGGGCAACAATTTTTTCGGGCCCCTCCCCGTGGGGTCGATCCCTATAGTGGTTCCAATTTCGACTGTTCCGTGGCGCGCGGGCCGAACCCCCGATCACGGCGCCTTCAGGCGGCCGTGCCCTGACGCCCCGAATCGAAAAACGCTTGGGCGAACCCCG
>DATEMT010000158.1:0-19333 GCA_035275445.1 Methyloceanibacter sp.
AAGCGGCCGGTCTCCTGGTAGAAGGAGTTGATGTCGAGGACATCGGGACCGAGCGTACCCCTGCGCATGGGCAAGTCGTAGCGCGCGCCGTCGATGGTCACGGTCGCCGTGGGCGCCCCCGGCCCGCGAAGGTTCTCTGCCACGCTCATGTTTATGGCTCCTCTCGCTCGCGACCGACCGCCCGTGCGTCAACGGGTCGGCGCCCGAGACTGATTTGTTGCATTGCCACATAATCGCGCCGATTGTCTCGCAGCGCAACAACCGGACTGCCCAAATCTTAAGCAGGGCTACACTGCATGCACTTGATCGCGCAGACGGGCAAGGGATTCCTCGCGCCCGAGCACCTCGAGCACATCGAAAATACCGGGGGAAATCGAGCGTCCGGTTAACGCCGCCCTGAGCGGCTGGGCCACTTTTCCGAGCTTAAATCCGGCCGCATCGGCAAAGTTCCGCACTGCGGCTTCAAGTCCCGCCGCTTCCCACGGCTCGACCGTCTCGAGCGGCGGCAATAGGGCCGCAAGCGTCTGCCGCCCCGCTTGGTCGAGCACGCGCTGCGCGCCTTCGTCGAGGTCAAGCGGCCTCGTCGCGAACAGGTAAGCGGCATTGTCGAGAAGCTCGACGAGCGTCGTGGCGCGCTCCTTCAGGCCGGGCATGGCACGCTCGATCTTGCGCCAGCCCTCTGGCCCGATCCGCTTCTCGAGCGGGGCTCCCTCCGGCAGCTCGAGGACGAGCGCCTTGAGCCGCTCCACGATCTCGGCGTCCGGCATGGCGCGCAAATAATGTCCGTTCAGATTCTCGAGCTTGGCGAAATCGAATCGCGCCGCCGACCGCCCGATCGCGTCGAGGTCGAACCACCGCACCATGTCCTCAGTCGACATGATCTCGTCGTCGCCGTGGCTCCAGCCGAGCCTTACGAGATAGTTGCGGAGCGCCGCCGGCAGATATCCCATGGCGCGATAGGCTTCGACACCGAGCGCGCCGTGCCGCTTCGACAGTTTCGCGCCATCGGGGCCGTGGATCAGCGGCACGTGGGCGTAGACCGGCGTGTCCCAACCGAGCGCCTTGAAGATCTGGGTCTGGCGCGCGGCGTTGGTGAGATGGTCGTCGCCGCGAATGACGTGGGTGATGCCCATGTCGTGGTCGTCGACCACGACGGAAAGATTGTAGGTCGGAGTGCCGTCGCTGCGCAGGATCACGAGATCGTCGAGTTCCTTATTGGCAAAGACGACGCGCCCCTGCACACGATCCTCGATCACGGTCTCGCCTTCGCGCGGCGCCCTGAATCGGATCGCGGGCTTGATCCCGGCCGGCGCCTCGGCCTCGTCGCGATCGCGCCAAGTGCCGTCATAGCCGGGCGCGCGGCCCTCTTCGCGAGCCTTCTCGCGCATGGCCTGAAGCTCTTCCGCGCTCGCATAGCAGCGATAAGCCTTGCCTTGCGCCAGCAGTTGCTCTGCGATCTCGCGATGACGTTCGGCGCGGGCAAACTGGTACACCGGCTCGCCGTCCCAATCGAGCCCGAGCCAGCGCAAGCCGTCGAGGATGGCGAGGATCGCGCCCTCGGTCGAGCGCGCCCGGTCGGTGTCCTCGATGCGGAGCAGCATCTTGCCGCCCTTGGCGCGCGCATAGAGCCAATTGAACAGGGCCGTACGCGCGCCCCCGATATGCAGATAGCCGGTCGGCGAAGGCGCAAAACGCGTGATGACTTTTTCGCTCATGGCGTCGCCGGGGCGCGTCCTTGCCGTTCCGATGCGGGGCTAGGGCGTTGAAGGGGCGTGATGTAGCATAGGGGTGGATGCGGGGTAAGGGCAGGGGAGAGGCGCCCCTGTTGTGAGCCTCGGCCATGCGGGTCTTGGGCGAAGACGAGGGCGGCGCGCCCGCCTCCAGAGGGTTCGTGTCGGCGATCCTCGATGCCTCGGCGCGCCTGCTCGAAGCCGAGCAGGACCGCTGGACGCTCTGGGTCCCGGTGCTGTTCGGGGCCGGCATCCTCACCTATTTCGCGCTTGCCGAGGAGCCTGCGCTCCGCTTCGTGCTCGCGCTTCCGATCGGCGCGCTCGGGCTCTGCCTCGCCTTCCGGCGACACGCGCCGCTCGGCTTGTGCATCGGCGGCGCCGCGCTCGCCTTTGCCACGGGTTTCGCTGTCGCCAAGCTCCGCACCGAGACGGTGCGCGCGCCGGTTCTCGTCCAGGAGCTTCGTTATGTGACGGTCGCGGGGTTCGTCGAGACGCATGAATCGCGCGACAAGGGCCGGGCGCGGATCATGCTGCGGGTTCTCGCCGTCGGCGACCTCAAGCAAGAGGAGACGCCGTATCGCGTCCGCGTCAGCATGCCGGCGAAATACGCGGCGGGCGTACGGATCGGCGAGGCGGTAACGATGCGGGCGACGCTTCAACCGCCACCGGAGCCGGTCGAGCCCGGCGCTTTCGACTTTGCGCGGGCGGCCTGGTTCGGTCGCCTCGGCGCGACCGGCTACGCCACGAGCAAAGTCGCGCCGTTCGAGGGCGCGCCGGCGCCGCCCCTTGACCTGGTCGCGTGGTCCAAAGTCGATGGGCTGAGAGCCGCGATCAATGCCCGCGTCAGGGCGGCCTTGTCCGGCGAGACCGGCGAGATCGCCGTCGCGCTCATCACCGGCGAACGGGCCGGCATCTCCGAGGCGGTGAACCAGTCGATGCGCGACTCCGGCTTGACCCATATTCTTTCCATCTCGGGCCTGCACATGGCGATCATGGCGGGGACCGTGTTCTGGCTCGTCGGCGCGCTGCTCGCGCTCGTGCCGGGGCTTGCGCTGCGCTATCCGATCAAGAAATGGGCGGCCGCCGCCGCGCTTGCCGCCGCGACCTTCTATCTCGCGCTCTCCGGCGCCGCCGTGCCGACCGTCCGTTCCTGGATCATGATGAGCATCGTCCTGATCGCCGTCATGCTCGACCGGCCCGCGCTCACCATGCGCAACGTCGCGCTTGCGGCGCTCGCCATTCTCGTCGTCGCCCCTGAATCGCTGTTCGACGTGAGCTTTCAAATGTCGTTCGCGGCGGTGATCGGGCTCGTCGCGTTCTACGAATGGTTCGCAGGGCTCAACCGCACGCGGCTTCGCGACCCAAGTCCGCTCTGGGCAAGCGGTTATCGGGGCGCGACGCTCGTCGCCGGCGCCGCCGCCACGACGCTGATCGCCGGCACCGCGATTGCGCCCTTCGCGCTCTATCACTTCCATCGCATGACCCATTACGGGCTCGTCGCCAATCTGATCGCCGCCCCTCTCGTCAGCGTCCTCATCATGCCGATGGCCGTGCTGAGCCTCGCCGTCATGCCGTTCGGGCTCGAATTCTGGCCGCTTCAAGCCATGGGCGTCGGCATCGATCTCATGGTCGCGACCGGAGAATGGGTTGGGTCGTGGCCGGGCGCGGTGTCGATCCTGCCGCAAATTTCAGGCCTCGCGCTCGTCCTCATGGCGCTCGGCGGCTTGTGGTTCTGTCTGTGGCAGACGCGCGCCCGCGCGCTCGGCCTCGTGATCGCCGCTTGCGGTATCGCGGTCGCCCCGCAAAATCTACGCCCGGACGTGCTGATCGAACGGAACGGCGAGACGGCGGCGCTCAGATCGGAGACGGGCAGTCTCGTGTTCCCGCCGGCGACGGCGGCAAGCTACAGCGCCGAGAACTGGCTGCTTGCCGACGGCGACGAGCGTGACGTCGCCAAGGCTACGGACGAAAGCGTCTTCCGCTGCGATACGCTCGGCTGCATCGGCCGCGTCAAGGGCAAGACCGTGGCGCTCATCCGCCATCCCGGTGCGCTGGAAGAGGATTGCCGCATCGCCGACATCGTCATCGCCCCCTTCACCCTCGGCAGGCAATGCCGCGCCGCGCGCGTTATCGTCGATCGCCGCATGCTGAAAGCGCAAGGCGCGCACGCCCTCTATGTCGAGGGCCTGTCGATCAGGACCGAGACGGTCGCCGCCGCCCGCGGGAAAAGGCCGTGGTCGCCCGAGCGCGCCATCGTCACGGCAAGGCCGTACCCGCAATGGGAGGCTGACGGCAAAGAGGACGCGGGCGGCGGCGCGCGTTCCGAGGATTGAAACTTAGTAGCGGCGGATCAGCCCGACCAGGCGCCCTTGCACGCGCACGCGGTCGGGGCCGAAGATGCGGGTCTCGTAGCTGGGATTTGCCGCTTCGAGCGCAATGGAGTCGCCCCGGCGCCGCAGGCGCTTCAGCGTGGCCTCCTCTTCGTCGACGAGCGCCACGACGATATCGCCGTTGCCCGCGTCGTCGCATTTCCTGACGATGATGGTGTCGCCTTCGAGGATGCCGGCCTCGATCATGGAATCGCCTTTGACCTCGAGCGCGTAGTGCTCGCCTTTCGACAGCAGCTCCGGCGGCACTTCGATGGTGCTGAGCCGGGTCTGGATCGCCTCGATGGGGACGCCGGCCGCGATCCGGCCCATGACCGGCACGGCGACGGTCTGAGGCAGGCTCTCGCCTTCGGCCACCTGGGGAACGCGTCCCAAGCTTCCCTCGATCACGCTCGGGGAGAAGCCCCTGCTGCGCCCGGACAATCCCTGAGGCACGGATTCGGGCAGGCGCACGATCTCCATGGCGCGGGCGCGGTGGGGCAGGCGACGCACGAAGCCGCGCTCCTCGAGCGCGGTGATGAGGCGATGGATGCCCGATTTCGACCTGAGGTCGAGCGCTTCCTTCATCTCGTCGAAGGATGGCGGCACGCCCGTCTCTTTCAACCGCTCATGGATGAACATGAGAAGCTCTTTTTGCTTCGGTGTGAGCATCTGGTCCCCTTCGAGCGGTGAAGCGTGCCTTGACAGGCGCCCTCGGCGATTCGTTTCTTGTACAAATCATGAACAGTTTATCTGTTCTGTTTGTGTTCCGCAAGCTTTAACCCCCCAAGATGCAGGGGGTCGCGCCAGGGCAGCCAAACAGACTGCTCCGATGATTCGGGTTTCCGACGCCTTAACCGCGGCCTAGAGCGGCACGATCCTGACCGATGCGCCTTGCGGGAGCGCGGCGCCATCCGGAGCGCGCACGATGAGACAGTCGGCGCGAGCGAGCGCAGCAACGAGAGAGGAGTCCTGCGAGGGAAGGGGGGTCACGACCCGCACGCCGTCCTCGCGCCATTCGGAACGCGCCCGCACGTAATGCTCGCGCGGACCGTTCGCCGGGATCGCCTCGCCGAGAACCGCCTCCGGAAACGGACGCCGCTCCTCGGCAGCCCCGAGCAGCTTGGCGAGCATCGGCACGAGAAAGATCTGCGCGCAGACGAGAGCGGAGACCGGGTTCCCCGGCAGGCCGAGCACTCTTTGCTTGCCGAGCCGCCCAAAGACGAGTGGCTTCCCCGGCCGCATGGCGATCTTCCAGAAATCGAGTTCGAGCCCCTCGGATTTGAGTGCCGAGACCACAAGGTCGTATTCGCCGACCGACGCGCCGCCGATGGTGAGAAGAACATCGGCGCCGCTGCCGGTGCGGGCGAGCGCGAGGATGCTTTC
Organism: Methyloceanibacter sp.; assembly: GCA_035275445.1. Taxonomy (GTDB): domain Bacteria; phylum Pseudomonadota; class Alphaproteobacteria; order Rhizobiales; family Methyloligellaceae; genus Methyloceanibacter. The sequence goes on from DATEMT010000158.1 coordinate 5,483, forward strand.
AGCATCGTCGCGGGCGATGCCGAGGGGCATCGCTTCGCCGCCGTGGCCGGCAACCAGCGCCGCGATCCCGTAAGGCACCGAGGAGACAATCTGATCGGCCGCAAGCTCCGATCCCGGTGGCACGACCTCGTTCCCGGTGGCGAGGATCGCAACCTTCGGCTTGCGGCGGACCGGCAGCTCCACGTGGTTCATGGCCGCGGCAAGCATCAGCTCGCGCGGTCCAAGCCGCGTGCCGGCGGTCAGCAGCACCTCGCCTTCCGCGAAATCCTGTCCGCGCGGCCGGATATGGGGACCGCCGGACGCATCGCGCAACGTGACGGACCCGGGCCCCTCTTCGGCGTTCTCCTGAATGACGATGAGATCGGCGCCTTCCGGTACCGGCGCCCCGGTAAAGATGCGGACGGCTTCGCCCCGACCGACGCGCCCGCGGAAGCCGGCGCCGGCGAGAGACTGTCCGGCGAGCTTCAACGTGACGGGAACAGCGGCAACGTCAATAGCGCGCACGGCGTAACCGTCCATCGCCGAGGCATCGAAAGGCGGTTGCGTCAGGAGCGCCGCGACGTCCTCGCCAAGGACGCGGCCATCGGCCTTGTCGAGCGCTACGCGCTCGGTCTCCAGCGGCGCAAGATCGTGCGTGACGCGGGCAAGAGCTTCGGCAACGGAGAGCAGGGCCATCGGCCTAGCGGCGGAACGTGCCCGAGCTTCCGCCGGTCTTTTCGACCAGGCGAATGCCGGTGAAGGACATGCCGCGGTCGGCCGCCTTGCACATGTCGTAGACGGTGAGGCAGGCGATCGACACGGCGGCGAGCGCTTCCATCTCGACCCCGGTCTTGCCCTCTGCTTTGGCCGTCGCGGTGACGGTAAGGCCGGCCGGATCGCGCGACGGCTCGAAATCGACCGTCACCTCGCTCAGGGCAAGCGGATGGCAGAGCGGGATCAACTCATGCGTGCGCTTTGCCGCCATGATTCCGGCGATGCGCGCGGTCGCAAGCACGTCGCCCTTGGGCACGCGCCCCGACAGGATGAGGTCGAGCGTCTCGGCCATCATGGCGACGAACCCTATGGCGCGCGCCGTTCGGGACGTGACCTCCTTGCCGGATACATCGACCATGCGGGCCTCGCCCTTGTCGTTGAGGTGGCTGAGGCGGGCCGTCATTGGGCCGCCTCCGCCTTCGTCACGGTCCCGGTGAGTAGGGCACTCGTCGCTGCCGCCACGTTCTGTTGACGCATCAGGCTCTCGCCGACGAGGAAGGCGCGCACGCCCGCGCACGCCAGACGATCGAGATCGGCATGGGTGAAGATGCCGCTCTCGGCGATGATGGTGCGATCGGCCGGCACGCGCGGGGCGAGCCTCTCGGTCGTGGCAAGTGTGGTCGCAAAGCTCTTGAGATCGCGGTTGTTGATGCCGATGAGCGGGGTGTCGAGGAGAAGCGCCCGGTCGAGCTCGGCCTCGTCATGCACCTCGGCAAGCACGTCCATGCCGAGCGCGCGCGCGGCCGCGGCAAGCGCCTTCGCGGCCGCATCGTCAACGGCGGCGAGAATGACGAGGATGCAATCGGCGCCGAGCGCGCGGGATTCGATCACCTGGTAGGGATCGATCATAAAGTCCTTGCGCAGGACCGGGAGCCGCGTCGCCTCGCGCGCGGCGGCAAGATAGGCAGGGAGGCCCTGGAAGGACGGCGTGTCGGTCAAGACTGAGAGGCAGGCGGCGCCGCCTTGCTCATAGGCGGAGGCGAGCGCGGGCGGGTCGAAATCGGCGCGGATCAGTCCCTTCGAGGGGCTCGCCTTTTTGATTTCGGCGATCAGGGCGTATTCGCCGCTTGCCATCCGCGAGCGCAACGCATCGGCAAAGCCGCGCACCGGGCCTTGCGCGTCGGCCTTGGCCCGCAACGCGGCTTCGCTCACCGCGCGCTTCGCGGCCGCAACCTCCTTGCGCTTATAGGCGAGGATATCGTCGAGCACCTGTGCCATGGCTCACAGTCTATCATGGCTGAGCTTAACGAGCGCTTCGAGCACGGCCCGCGCCTTGCCGCTATCGACGGAAGCAGCGGCAAGCGCGACGCCCTCGCGCAAGGTCTTGGCCTTGCCCGCGACCAACAGCGCCGCGGCGGCGTTCAAAAGAACGATGTCCCGCAAGGGACCGGGCTTGCCGTCGAGCACGGCGCGGATCGCGGCGGCGTTCGCGGCGGCATCGCCGCCGATCAGGTCCTCCGGCTTCGCTTCGGCGAGACCCGCGTTCTTCGGCGAGACCTTGAAGGTCGAGATCTTGCCGCCATCGAGGACCGCCACATGGCTGATGCCGGTCGTCGTGAGTTCGTCGAGCCCGTCCTCGCCATGCACGACCCAGGCCCGCTCCGTGCCGAGCAATGCGAGCACCCGCGCGATGGGTTCGACCCACGCCTCGCTGAAGACGCCGACGACCTGGTATTTCACCGAAGCCGGATTGGCGAGGGGCCCGAGCAGATTGAAGATCGTGCGCGTGCCGAGCTCGGTCCTGACGTTTGCGACATGGCGCATGGCGGCGTGATGGGCGGGCGCGAACATGAAGCCCAATCCACATTGCTCGATCGCGCGCGCAATACCCTCCGGCGCGCATTCGATGTTGACGCCGAGCGCCGCGAGCACATCGGCCGAGCCCGAGCGCGATGAGATCGAGCGGTTGCCGTGCTTGGCGACGGGAACGCCCGCGCCGGCAACGACGAAAGCGGCACAGGTCGAGATATTGTGCGTGCCTTTGGCGTCGCCCCCGGTGCCGCAGGTGTCGATCGCGCCTTCGGGTGCGCGGACCGCGACGGCGCGAGCCTTGAGCGCGCGGGCCGCGCCTGCGATCTCTTCCACCGTCTCGCCGCGGACGCGAAGCCCCATGAGGAGCGCAGCCGTTTGCGCCTCGGTGGCGCCGCCGGACATGATGATTCCGAACGCTTCGGCGGCTTCGCTCTCGCTCAGCGTTGCGCCGTCCGTCACGCGGCGGAGGATGGGGCGGAGATCCGCAAGCTCGGCCATGGTCGCAGCCGAGCGGTTAGAGGACACCGGCCGCCGCTCGTGGCGCTTTGCCGCGTGCGCGCCGCTCGACGCGGGCAAGGTCGAGGAAATTGGCCAGCAGCCGATGCCCGTGCTCCGAGGCGATGCTCTCGGGATGAAACTGCACGCCGTGCACGGGGTAGCGCTTGTGCTGCAATCCCATGATGACGCCGTCGCCCGTCTGCGCCGTGACCTCCAGCGCCTCGGGCAGGCTTGCGGGCTCGACCACGAGCGAATGGTAGCGCGTGGCGGAGAAATCTTGGGGGATGCCGGCGAACACGCCTTTGCCGGTGTGGTGCACCTTCGACAATTTGCCGTGCATCAGCGTCGGCGCGCGCACGACGCGCCCGCCATAGACTTGCCCGATGGCCTGATGGCCGAGGCACACGCCGAGGATCGGCACGACCGGCCCGGCGCGCTCGATCAGCTCAAGGCAGATGCCGGCGCGGTCGGGATCGCAAGGGCCGGGCGAAAGCACGATCGCCTCGGGGCCTTCCGCCAGGACGTCGTCAACGCCGATCTGGTCGTTGCGATAGACGCGCGTCGAGGCGCCCAGTTCGCCGAGGAAATGGACGAGGTTGTAGGTGAAGCTGTCGTAGTTATCGATCAGCGTGAGCATGGTGGTGGTGTTACGCTTGGCGCCCGTATCCCGTCAAGGCAGGAGCGCAAAGGTTCAACGCCGAAACCCTGCGGGACAGCCGACGACCACTTAGGCCGAGGTAGAGAGCAAAAGCGCACGAACTCGTTCGCGAGTCATCCTCCAAGCATCAGGGAGCCGCTCGTTCATTCCGGCTCCGGCCGCGCGAGGTCCACGGGTATAATCTTCCCAAAGGATGGTGTCGCCTCTGCCGCCAGATGCAATCTTCAATCGTTCGCAAATCTCAGTCGGCCATGCCAAGTAGATTCTGGGCATGGCATCATCTGCAATCCCTTTGAACTGAACGAGACAAATTGAAGTTAGCGGCTTGTGGCGTGCCAACCACGCGTCTGCAGCCGCATGATAATTGGCATTGCCGATTCTTGAGAGCTGGGATTGACTGAGACCCCAGCCACCATCAGCACTTCCCTTGACAGAAACTTTTTAAATGTTTCCACCGTCCGCGATCATGAGATCGTATTCTGGTTGATTGGCTCCATATTGCACCGATACATCGTAGCCCAACCGCGCAAATTGTGCGGCTGCGATCGCTTCCGCGGCGGTAGCGACGTGCCAATTAGAGCGGGGGGAATTCTTCACCGTTTTGCCTCACGTGAACCCCTGAACTCAGCCGCGCAAATCCTTCGGCGTCAGGAACAGGCTCAAGCTGCCGGTATTGACCGCGACGCTGTTCCACGATCCGGCATCGAAATTGATGACCGAAAGGGCGGCGGTCGGATATTTCGCCCTCAGGCGCTCCTGGCAGCCCTGGGCGCCCGAACCCACGAGATCGAGTGCGAAGGAATGGATTTCGGGATTGTGCCCGACCAGCATGACGCGGCTCGCGCCCGGTTGAACGGCGCGCACCATGTCAAGCATCTCCTCGGCGGTGGCGTGATAGAGCGCGTCTTCGTACACGACCTTGGGTTCGACGCGGAGCTCGGGAAGGACGAGGGCGAGCGTGTCGCGGGTGCGCCGCGCCGAAGAGCACAGCACAAGCTCAGGCGCGATGCCGCGCTCGGCCATGGCCTTGCCCATGAGCGGGGCGTCGGCGAGCCCTCGCGGCGCAAGCCCGCGCTCGCGATCGGACGCCACGGGGTCGCTCCAGCTCGATTTGGCGTGGCGAAGAAGGGAGAGAGTCAGCATCGGGGCCCGTTCACTGCCCGCGCTTGGCGCGCGCGGCGAAGCGCACGGCTTCGTCGGCTGCCTTGAACAGCGCGCGCGCCTTGCTCACGCATTCGGCCTGCTCGCGCTCGGGCACGGAGTCGGCGACGATGCCGGCGCCGGCCCTCACATACATCGTCCCGTCCTTGACCACCGAGGTTCGGAGCACGATGCAGCTGTCCATCTCGCCGCCGGCCGAGAAGTAGCCGACGCAGCCTGCATAGGGACCGCGGGCCTGATCCTCCAACTCGTCGATGATCTCCATGGCCCGCACTTTGGGCGCGCCGGAGACCGTGCCCGCGGGAAATCCCGCCATCAACGCATCGACCGCGTCGAAACCGCCGCCGAGCCGCCCTTCGACATTCGACACGATATGCATCACCTGGCTGTAATATTCGAGGAAGAAGCAATCGGTGACGTTGACGGTGCCGATCTCGGCCACGCGCCCGACATCGTTGCGGCCGAGGTCGAGGAGCATCAGATGCTCGGCGCGCTCCTTGGTGTCGGCGAGAAGCTCTTCGGCGAGGCTTGCGTCTTCTTCCGGCGTGGCACCTCGTGGCCTTGTGCCGGCGATCGGCCTGATCGTGACGGCACCGTCGCGCACGCGCACGAGAATTTCGGGGCTCGAACCCACGACGGCAAAGCCGCCGAAATTGAGATAGTAGAGGAAGGGCGAGGGATTGACGCGCCTGAGCGCGCGGTAAAGTGCAAACGAGGGGAGGGTGAACGGCGCCTCGAAGCTCTGGCTCAACACCACCTGGAAGATGTCGCCGGCGGCGATGTAGTCCTTGGCGCTCGCGACCTTCGCCATATAAGCCTCTGGCGCGGTCGCGGCCTTCGCTTCCGGATGCGGCGCGCTCGTGTCGATCTCGCTCGTATGCGGCAGAGGTTGCTCGAGCCGCTCCAGCGCGAGATTGAGCCGGTCGGCCGCCCGCGCGTAAGCCGCCTTGGCGCTGACCCCGGGCACGGGCCGCACCGGCGTCACCACCGTCATCTCGTCCTTCACGCTGTCGAAGATCACGATCAATGTCGGCCGCACGAGAATGCTGTCGGGCAGGCCGAGACTGTCCGGCTTCTTGTTCGGCAGGCGCTCGATCAGCCGGACCGTGTCGTAGCCCATGTAACCGAAAATGCCGGCCGCCATCGGCGGCAATTCCGGCGGCAGCGCAATCGCGGATTCGGCCAGCAGCGCGCGGAGCGAGGCGAGCGTGGGCAAGGGCGAGGGCGCAAAGGCTTCCGCGTCCGACTGCGGCGTCCGATTGACCTCGGCGGAAGCGCCGTTCGCCCGCCAGACGAGATCGGGGTCGCAGCCGATGATGGAGTAACGGCCGCGGCTCGACCCGCCTTCGACCGATTCCAGCAGGAAGCTGTTCGGCCGCTCGTGCGCGAGCTTGAGCATGACCGAGACCGGCGTCTCCAGGTCGGCGACGAGCCGCGTCCAAGCCACTTGGCCCGCGCCCTCATCGTAGCGGCGCGCGAACGTTGGAAAGTCCGGCTCGATAGGGTGAGCCCCGCCTTGCGGGTCGAGTTGCGTGACGGAGGCCTTCGCCGGGCTCATTGCTCTTCTTCGCTGCCTGCGAGCTTGGCGAGGGCCTTCTGGTTGACGATCACGCCGTAGCGCTGTTCGAGCGCGGCCGAGTACTCGTCGGTCGCGTCCTGGCTCACGAGCAACTCGATCTGCTGCTTGAGGCGTTCGAGCTCTTTGGGGTCGAGAGGCGCGGGCGGCGTGACCTTGTCCACTTGGAAGACGATGCGGCCCTCTTCGACGCCCGACGGACCCGAGCCGTAACCCTTCTCGGGCAGGGCGAAGGCCTGCTCCACCGAAGCGGGCAGGACGTTCACGGTGATGTCCTTGCGCTTAAACGGGTCGCTGGTCAGGACTTCGACATTGAGGTCCTTGGCGATGTCCTCGAGCGTCTTGCCGCCGCCACTCAGACTGTTGACTAGGTCTTGCGCGTATTTGGCCGCCTTGGCGCGCGCCTCGTCGCCGCGCCAATCCTTGGCGGCCTCGTCCTTGACCTTGTCGAACGGCTTGAGCTGCTCGGGTTCCACCCCCAGCACTTCGTACCAGACGACGCCGTCGTCCTGGGCGTCGATCGGATCGTTCTCGACGCCGGCGTCGGTGGCGAACACGGCGTTCAGAAGCTCGGTCTGCTGGGGCAGGGTCACCAGCGTGCCGTCGGGCTTGCGGCCCTCGCGGTTGATCTGGTCCACCGCCTGGTAGCTGAGCTTGAGCTTGTCGGCGATCTCAGCGAGCGTGGCTCCCGAGGCCAGGAGGTCCTCGACCTTGTCGTGCAAGTCGAGGATCAAGCTCGAGGCGCGCTCTTTGACCAGCGCCTTTTCGATAGCAGGCTTTGCGGCTTCCAGCGTCGGCGTGTTGCCGGGCTGAACCGCGGTCACGCGCAACAGCACGACGTTTCCGAGCTTGCCAGTGACCGGCTCGCTCACCTTGTTCGGCTCGAGAGCGAAGACGGCATCGGCGATAGTCGGATCGGCAAGGTCGGCGCGGGCAAGCGTGCCGAGGTCGATATCGGCGTCGCTCAGGCCCTGCTCCTTGGCCACCGCCAAGAAGTCGGCGCCCGACTGGATCTTCTGATAAGCGGCGTTCGCCGCGGCGAGGTCGGGAAAGGAGATCTGCTGGATGATGCGCTTCTCCGGCGCCCCGAGCTTGTCCTTCTTGGTCTCGAACGCCGTCTTGATGTCGGCATCGGTGATCTGAAGTTGGTCCTTGAGGCTGTCGGGCGTGACGGCAAGGACGCCGATCTTGCGGTACTCGGGCTGCGTGAACTTGCTGTGGTGATTGTCGTAGTAGCGCTTGAGATCGTCATCGCTCGGGTCGGGAATGCTGCCGGCCGCGCTGGCCGGCATCAGCACGTAGCGCAACGTGCGCGTCTCGTTGTTGTAGGTGTTGAGCGCATCGGCCAGCATCGACGGCGCGCTGACCACCTCGCCGACGGTGGCAAGAATCTGCTGGCGCAGATTCTGCTCGCGCAGCGAGGCGAGGAAGTTCTGCTCGGTCATGTTGAGCGAATAGAGCGCCTGCTGGAACCGGGCCGGGCTGAAATTTCCGGTCCCGTCGCTGAAGACGGGATCCTTCATGATCGCATCGAGGAGCGCCGCATCGCTGATGCCGAGCTTGAGCGACTTCGTATGCATGTCGATCGCGGCGCCCCCGACCAGCCGCGCCACCACGAGACGATCGAGCCCAAGCGCGCGCGCCTCTTGCAGGCTGAGGCTGCGCCCGGCTTGCCGGCTCATCTCGCGCAACATGTCCTGCTGCGCGCGCATGTACTCGTGCGAGCCGATCTTCACGTCGCCGACGGTGATGACATCCTGGGCGCCGTAGCCCTGGAACCAACCGGCGGGAAACCAAATGATGAAGCTCGCAATCAGGAGGAGGACGAACCCGACGCCGATGACGCCGCCCGCACTTTTGCGCAAACTTTCGAGTGCCACGCCTGAAACCTTCCATTCGCCATTTGCCAAAGCCGCGCTGGCGTCCGATGGTAGGGACTCCTCGCGCGGCGGCGGCATCATAGGTAGCAAGGGCAGGGCCGGCAAGGCAGGGAGAGCCTTGGCCGATGTCTCGGTCCGGGGTTGAAAAACGCGCGCCGGCGGGCCCGGTCGGAGGGGAAATTGGCAGGGAAAACGCCGCTCGTCGCTGGCAATTGGAAGATGAACGGGGTCGGCGCCTCCTTGGGCGAACTTCGTGCTCTTAAGGAACGTCTGGCTCAGGGTCCGGCGCCGAGCGCCGAAATCATGGTTTGCCCGCCGGCGACGCTGCTGTCGCGGGCGCGCGACATCCTTAAGGGAAGCGGCATCGCGCTCGGCGCGCAGGACTGCCATCCGCTCGCCTCGGGCGCCCATACCGGCGACATCGCCGCCGCGATGCTGGCCGATGCCGGCGCAAGCGCCGTGATCGTCGGCCATTCGGAGCGGCGGCACGACCATGGCGAAACCGACGCGCTCGTGAACGCCAAGGCGCGGGCGGCCATGCAGGCCGGCCTGGCCGCCATCATCTGCGTCGGCGAGACCGAGCGCGAGCGGCGTGACGGCGCGACCTTGGACGTCCTCGGGCGCCAGCTCGAAGGATCGCTGCCGCGCGATGCGCGGCCGGCAACGGCCGTGATCGCCTATGAACCGGTCTGGGCGATTGGGACCGGACTTACGCCCACGCAAGGCGATATCGAGGCCGCGCACGGCTTCATTCGCGACACGCTGAACCGCTTGCTCGGCGCCGAAAGCCGCGATCTCCGCATCCTCTACGGCGGCTCCGTCAAACCCGGAAATGCCAAGGACCTCCTCTCCATTCCCGGGGTCGATGGCGCGCTCGTCGGCGGCGCGAGCCTTAAAGCGGCCGATTTCTATGCCATAGTTTCAGCCTATGGCCGGCCGCATTCCGGTTGACCGTCCGCGCGAGCGGGGTTGGCAAATCGGGCGATATTCGTCATTCTGACTGCGGCGATCTACGGCCGGGGAACGATCCTTCAGGCAGTTGTGATGCCGTTGCTGCGCTTCATTGCCATAGCCATTTCCACCGGGATGCTGGCCGCGCTTCCCGGCGCGCGCGTTTTCGCCGAACCGCTCGACAAGGACGCCTGCCTGAAATTGCAAGCCGACCGGGCGAGGTTGCTCACGCGCGAGATGAAGGTTGCTCTCGAGCGCGGCCCCGATTGGGTCAAGGACCATCTCAACACCGGCGAGATCGAGAAGGTGCGCGAGTTCCTTGCCGTGGAGGAGATGATCGAGTTTCGTTGCCGCGGCGGCGGGGTCACGAAACAAGCGGCGGTCCCGGCGAGCGCGGACGACATGCCGCTGCCCGATCGCAAGCCCGACATACCGCAAGGGACAGCGGTGGGAAGCGCCGACGCGCCCTCGACCCCGACCGCCGGCGGCGCCGACGTTCCGCTCCCCGACCGCAAGCCGGGTTCCGGCACCCCTTCGGTGGCCGATGTCGAGCCTAGCCAAGCCCTGGCAGATTCGGATAAGACAGCGCCTGCAAAAACGAAAGCGACCCGATGAGCACCGTTCTTCTCCTGATCCATGTCATGATCGCCCTGGCCCTCGTGGGCGTGGTCCTGTTGCAGCGTTCCGAAGGGGGCGCACTCGGGATCGGTGGAGGCGGCGGCGGCGGGTTCATGACCGGGCGTAGCGCCGGCAATGCGCTGACGAAGACCACGGCGGTGCTGGCGGCCTCATTCTTTGCGACCAGCCTTCTGCTGTCGATCCTGGCGGTGCATCACAAGCCGGCATCGACCATACTGCCCTCCGGACCAGGGGGGCTCGCGCCGCTCCAAGTCCCGGGATCGCCCGCACCTTCTGCCCCGCAAGCGCCGGCCACGCCTGCCGCGCCGCAGGCCCCGCAGTCGCAATAGCGTAAATTCCGAACTCCCGGGGATAACGTCCGCGCCGGGCGCGCCGAAACGCTGTTTGGGACTACCGACTCGCCCCCGTTTCGGTGTATGGTCGAGGCCCATGGCGCGGTACGTCTTCATTACCGGCGGCGTGGTTTCCTCACTCGGCAAGGGGTTGGCCTCTGCGGCGCTCGGTGCGCTGTTGCAGGCCCGGGGGTTCAGCGTGCGCTTGCGCAAGCTCGATCCCTATCTCAATGTCGATCCCGGGACCATGAGCCCCTACCAGCACGGCGAGGTGTTCGTCACCGACGACGGCGCCGAGACCGATCTCGACCTCGGCCATTACGAGCGCTTCACCGGGCGCCCCGCTTCCCAGGCCGACAACATCACCACCGGGCGTATTTATCAGGAGATCATCGCCAAGGAGCGGCGCGGGGACTTTCTCGGCGCGACCGTGCAGGTCATTCCCCACGTCACCGACGCGATCAAGGCCTTCATCACCTCCGGCAATGACGGGGTCGATTTCGTACTGTGCGAGATCGGCGGCACGGTCGGCGATATCGAGGGTTTGCCCTTCTTCGAGGCGATCCGCCAACTCGGCAACGAGTTGCCGCGCGGCTCGACCGCCTTCATTCATCTCACCCTCGTTCCCTTCATTCCGAGCGCGGGCGAACTTAAGACCAAGCCGACCCAGCATTCGGTGAAGGAGCTCCGTTCGATCGGCATCCAGCCCGACGTCCTGCTGTGCCGCACCGACCGGCCGCTGCCCCGGGACGAGCGGCGCAAGATCGCTCTCTTCTGCAACGTGCGGCCCGAGGCGGTGATCCAGGCGCTCGACGTGCAGAGCATCTACGACGTGCCGGTCGCCTATCATGCCGAAGGTCTCGACCGCGAGGTGCTCGCCGCCTTCGGCATCACCAATGCGCCCGAGCCGGACCTGAAGCGCTGGCGCGAGATCGCCGAGACCATCGCCAATCCCGACGGCGAAGTCACGGTTGCCGTCGTCGGCAAGTATACCGGGCTCAAGGACGCGTATAAGTCGCTGAACCAGGCGCTCGTCCACGGCGGCATCGCCAACAAGGTGCGCGTGAACCTTCAATGGATCGAGTCGCAGATGTTCGAGAGCGAGGACGCGTCAGCCTATCTCGAGGACGTGCACGGCATCCTCGTGCCGGGCGGATTCGGCGAGCGCGGCGCCGAAGGCAAGATCAGGGCGGCGCGCTACGCCCGTGTCCGCCGCGTGCCCTATTTCGGCATCTGCTTCGGCATGCAGATGGCGGTGATCGACGCCGCCCGCGAGGCCGGGATCGAAGGGGCGAGCTCGACGGAGTTCGGCCCGACCGAGGAGCCCGTCATCGGCCTCATGACCGAATGGATGAGGGGCGAGGAGCTCCAGAAACGGCAGACCAACGGTAATCTCGGCGGCACCATGCGGCTCGGCGCCTATGACGCGGTGCTCGCCAAGGGCAGCAAGGTCGCCAAGATCTACGGCGCGACCCGCATCTCGGAGCGCCACCGCCATCGCTACGAAGTGAACATGCGCTACCGCAACAAGCTCGAGGCCGCAGGCTTGCGCTTCTCCGGCCTCTCGCCCGACGGGCTCCTGCCGGAGATCGTCGAGATTCCCGATCACCCCTGGTTCATCGGCGTGCAGTTCCACCCCGAGCTCAAGTCGCGGCCCTTCAGCCCGCACCCGCTCTTCGCCTCCTTCATCGGCGCAGCCGTTGAGCAGAGCCGGCTGGTCTAGCCGGCTCCGCTTCAGCCGCTAGCTGCGTTTGCGCGGCGCCGACGCCGCGGGCGGGATGTCGGACTTTGCGCCGCCCCGCGCCGGAATCTCGTCGTCCGCCGCGAGCGCGCCGCCTGGCTTGAACAGGAAACCGGCGATGGCAGCCCCGATCAGCGGCGCAGCGATGAAGAGCCACACCTGACCGAGCGCCTCGGGTTTCGTCCCGGCGCCGATCAGGGCCGGCCCGAGCGAACGGGCGGGGTTGAGCGAGGTGCCGGTAATCATCAGGCCCCATAGATGGATCGCGATCAGGGTGAGCCCGATGGCAAGGCCGGCGAGGCCGACCGGCGCGCCTCTCTGGGTGACACCAAGGATGCAAACCAGGAACAGGAAGGTGCCGATGACTTCGTAGAGGAAGGCCGACGTGAGATTGAACTCGCCGAGATAGCCCGGGCCCCAACCGTTTTGCCCGAGCCCGCCGTCCCACCCCGAAGCCTTGCCCGACATGACGAGATAGAGGACCGCGGCGCCGGCGATGGCGCCGAGCACCTGCGCGATCACATAGGTGATAAAATCGGACGGGGTCATCCGGCCCGCGACGAGAACCCCGAGGCTCACCGCCGGATTGATATGGCAGCCCGACACCTGGCCGATGCCGTAAGCCATGGCAACGATGGTGAGGCCAAAGGCCGCGGCGATGCCGAAAATGGCGATGGCGCTCGGCTCGCTGCCCAGTCCGCCGATCACGGCAGCCCCGCAACCGACAAGGACCAGCGCAAACGTGCCGATGAATTCCGCAATTGCTTTTTTCATGACGATGTTTTCCCCCTTATAGCTGCGCCATGATGCCAGACGGACCGGCCCGAGCCTAGGGGAGCGATGATCGAAAACGATGGTCCGGGTACAACCTGCTTCGCCGCTTGCCTTGCGCGGAACGCTGGTCTCCTTTGCCGGCGATCCGTTTGTGGTGGGCCCGGATGAGGCCGTCCGCCACGAGAGCGACGGCCTCGTCATCTGCCGCGACGGCCTGATCGAGGCGGCCGGCCCCTACCACGATCTCCGGCGCGAACTGCCGCCCGATATCCCCATTGCCGATTATTCCGGCTGCATCATCTCGGCCGGCTTCATCGACGCGCACGTTCACTACGTGCAGACTGGCGTTATCGCCTCGCCGGGAGAGCGTCTGCTCGATTGGGTCAACGATTATGTCTATCCGTCCGAAGAGGCCTTCGAGGACGAGGCCCACGCCCGCGCCGTCGCCGCGTTCTTCTGCGACACGCTGCTGAGGAGCGGTACGACCACCGCCTGCATCTACTGCGCCGTCTACCCGCAATCGGCCGATGCGCTCTTCGCCGAGGCCGAGACGCGCAACATGAGGGTGATCGCCGGAAAGTGCATGATGGATCGCAACGTGCCCGAAGCGCTGCGCGACACCGCCAAGACCGGCTACGACCAGTCGCGGGCGCTGATCGAGAGATGGCACGGCAAGGGCCGCTTGCTCTATGCCATCACGCCGCGCTGGGCGGGATCGAGCACGCCGGCGCAACTCGAAGCGGCGGGCGCCTTGTGGCGCGCCTATCCGCAACTGCATGTGCAGACCCATATCGCCGAGACCGAGGAGGAGATCGAATTCATCGCCAAGCTCTTTCCCGAACGGAAGGACTTCCTCGATGTCTACGAGCATTTCGGCTTGGTCGGACGGCGCACCGTACTCGGCCACGCCATCTGGTTCTCGGAGTCGGAGTTCTGCCGATGCCACGAGCGCGACGCCTCCATCGCGCATTGCCCAACCTCCAACCTGTTCCTCGGCAGCGGCCTCTTCCGCTTGAGCTGCGCCAAGGCGAAAGCGCGTCCGATCCATGTCGGCATCGGCACGGATATCGGCGCGGGAACGAGTTTCTCGCAACTCGCAAGCCTGAACGCCGCTTATAAGATTGCCGCGCTCAACC
>DATEMT010000159.1:0-9117 GCA_035275445.1 Methyloceanibacter sp.
AAAGATTCTTGCACTAGGCATGCCAATCGTGGATTCGGGTTCCCGCGGTTCGGCAGATCGGCCTTCCCTCTTGGTGCGCTCGCTGTCCCTGCATCCATCTGATGAACGCGCAAGGCTCTATGCAAAAAGTTTGAGCTTGTAAGTTTCGCTGCCAGCGCCTATGTACCATCATCGACATTTGGCCGGACCATGTGGCCGTTTCGCCTTCGCTGATTGCCAGGCGCGCGTTCAGACCCTTCCAAACATCGACGAACATGCTTCGGGTCCGCACTCATCGTGCGGCCGCGAGCAGAACTGCAACTGACTACCAGCGAAAGGACGACCCCTTATGACTAAGGGCACTGTAAAATTCTACAACGAGCAAAAGGGCTTCGGCTTCATCGAGCCGGAAGACGGCAGCAAAGACGTGTTTGTTCATGCCACCGCGCTTGAGCGCGCCGGCATCGGCAGACTGGTCGAGGGCCAGAAAGTTTCTTTTAACACCGAGATTGACAGCCGCAGCGGCAAGGCCGCCGTGGCGAATATCGAAGCCGCGTATTCCTGAACGGGACAGCGTAGCTTTGAGATTGAGGGCCGTCCCGTTCGAGGACGGCTCGTTGGTTTTAGCGACCGTCGAAGCCCCGCGACAGTTTGACGAACCCGCGATGCTTGTGTGTCGTGGAAAGGAGTTTGCAATGGCATTCGATTACACGGCACTAGGGGAACTTTACCCGATGAGGGGCTATAAGCGCCGAGCGGGCTGCGTTAGTTACAAGCGATTCGAGGTCGCAGCGGAAGCCGTGCGCTTCGCTGTGGAGGAGCTTCCAGTTGAGCTTCTCTTGGGCACTTATCTTGAGGTCGAAGAGGAAAGGTTCAGCGGCAAACAAATTCGCGTACTGTATGATAGCGAAGAGTATCCACTTACTCGCAAGCTTCCGCTGGCAGCAAAAGCAGCCGGCGAGCTCGGGAAATGATTTCTCGACAAAGAACCATAAAGAGCGCACGGTCTAACGGTGCGTGGGTGACCCTCCGGCGAGTATGGCCGTCTTTCTGATGGCGTTCCCTGCGATGCGGAGCCCACGCACGCCGCTTCCGAGATCCAGTATCACCGATTCTAGCGACGCGTTTGCGTCTTCGAAGGAGCTCTTCCCTGAAAGTTATTGTTCGCGACAACAATGTCGAGCAGGCCCTAAGAGTGTTGAAGAAGAAACTTCAACGCGATGGCCTGTTCCGCGAAATCAAGCGCCGAAAGGCCTACGAAAAACCGTCACAGAGAAAAGCTAGAGAGAAACAGGAGGCAATGCGCAGGGGTCGAAAGGCGGCGCGCAAGCTTGCGCAACGCGAGGGGTTGGCGAGTCCGCGAATGGGTCGGACCACATCCGGGCGCCAGTTCGCATAGTTACCGCCACTGTTCAGGCCATCGTTGTCGGTGGTCAAGCAGTCCGACCCAACGCCGTGCAGTGTTGGGTGAGAGCCGGCATTTAGTGCTGATTTGAGTTTGTGTTGAATATGGAAGGACTATGTTCGTGGCCGACCACCGCATCGTGTTAGAGCCGGATGGGCCGGGCTCCTACAAATTCAAATTCGCCACCGAGCGAGGAGAGATTTCGGGCCGCGTTCAGGTAGGACTAGAAGGGCCGCCGGACAATCGCTCCGAGGCCGACAAAGAGCAAGCGGCATTGAACCAGATTTTAGCTCTCTCGAGAGAGTTTGCTCAGGCCTGTGGCGACTAGGGGCAGCAGCAAGCCTCGAACTTTAGTGAACGAAGCTGGCGGCTATTGCACCGAGCTGCGCTTCAAAAAATTGCCAACGATGGCTCGCAACACCTCGGGGCTTTTCCGTGCGCTGTTTTCGAATAGCGCGAGCAACGAAGTTTCGGACGCGCCGGGGTGCTTCTCCATCAAGTCCAGCATCAGCTTTTCTGCCGCGTCCAACGTTTTGGATTCATCGGGGGTCATCTTTGCCTTCTAAAGGAAGTGTGCATCCACTTTATGTCCTGACCTGCGGCTATTTGCCTTTATCGAGTCGATGAGCATCTAAACGGCCGATCGCGGAACTTCCGAGGCGGAAAACATTCCATCGCTTACTGCCAACACCGGACTGCGTGATCTCGACCTATTGGCACTTAGCGGACATCAACCCGCAACCCATGTTCCGAGCTTTGCTGCTATAACAATTCTTTGCACCGAACCCGGCTTCAGGCCGCGAGGTATCTGTCCGATGTCAGAGAAAAAATATCGGTGGTTCGTAAATTGTGTGGACTGCGGTGCGCAGTTTTCGATTGGAGATGCCCCCAATCCTGAACAGGAACCATCCCCGCCAAGCCATAGCTGGAAAGGTCCATGCCCTTGTTGCGGAGCCGAGAACACCTATAGCCCAAGTGAAATGCAGTTAGGCGTGGAACAGTGAGAACGGCGGAAGTCCGCTCCCGGCACCAAACGGACATTCTACGCGCCGACCTGGAAGTCCGCTTTGAATCCACTCTTGGGTAAGCCATATAGATGCATGGACGTCGATGAACTCCAGCCGCTCAAGAAGCCCAAGGGCTACGAGCTCGGGCAGGATTTGAGCAAGCTTTCGGTCGTGGAGCTGAAAGCGCTGATCGGCGATCTCAAGGCCGAAATCGCGCGCGTGGAGGAAGCCCTCGGCGCCAAGCAGTCGTCAAAGAGCGCGGCCGAGGCTGCGTTCAAGCGCTAGACGCGCGGGCGCCGTCCTTTAGGTAAATCGAGCCTTAGCATTAACGCGTTCTTAGGAGTTCTCACGTTAAGCTCTTGGTCATCCAGCCTTCTGGATCTGAGTGGCTTTCCACTCTGTTTGACGCCTCCCTGTTAACTTCCTGAGCCGCCGCCTGGCGGCTCTTTTTTTGCCCCAATCGCCCGCTTTAACCTTGGAGGCTGATGAGCGGCGCGCGTCGCGCCGCATGGCATATGATGCCCCCGGGGCTCGTGCGCGTAGACGGGAGTAGGGCATGGCGGGGAAGTCCAAGAGCGGGGACCGCGACGGTAACGTTACGGTCTCATTCGGCGCGAAGTTTGCGCGCTCGGACCAATTTAAGACAGTTTTTCGCGAGGGCATGGCGCTGGTCGAGGCGGCGGCGACCTATCTCGACGGCGAGGGCCGCAAAGAGGCGCGGAAGCTCAGACCACCGCATTCGCTCGCTTACGCCACCGAAAGCATGCGGCTCACCACCCGGCTCATGCAGCTTGCCTCATGGCTCCTCATCCGCCGCGCCGTATGCGAGGGGGAGCTCACGCCGGAACAGGCGAAGGCGGAGCAAAGCAAGATCAAGCTGCCGGTGATCGGAAGCGAGCAATCGGCCGTGCCGCGCGATTTCGCATCGTTGCCGCCCCGTTTGCGCGAGTTGATCGAGCAAAGCATCAAGCTTCAGGAGCGGGTCATCCGCCTCGATCAGATGCTCGGGACCGAGGCGTTGCCGCAGGCTCAAGGCGGCGACCACCCGCTCAAGACGCAGCTTTCGCGCCTCCGGTCGGCCTTCGGCAGGGACGCGGAGTAGGCGGCTTTCGGCAGACGAAGCGCGCTATTTGAGGAAGCCCGCGTATTTCCGCTTGAAGCGGGTGAGCCGGCCGCCGCGATCGGTCAGATGCTGGCCGCCGCCGGTCCAGGCCGGATGGGTCTTCGGATCGATGTCGAGCTTGAGCGTGTCGCCCTCGGCCCCATAGGTCGAGTAGGTGACGAACTCGGTGCCGTCGGTCATCACCACCTTGATGCGGTGGTAATCCGGGTGAATTTCCTTCTTCATGGCGTCTGGCCTTCGTGAAAATCGGCGGATTCGGTTGAGCGGAGGCTATAAAGGAACTTGCCGGAGGCCGCAAGGCTGCGCGCTAAAAGCGCGCGTCTCGACCCTTTGCGGCGGGCCGTTCCCCAATTAATGTCCCGCCAGACGAACGAGCTGGGCCCATTTTTGTGCAGTCGGTAGAGCAACCACAAGACGGCCGCTTGCGCGAGGCGAAACGCGCGGCAGACGGCGAAGTCGGCGGGAAGGCGGGACGTGCCTCGCTTCGCTCGCTCGGCGCGCTTCAGCCTTATCTTTTGCGCCACAAGGGGATGCTCGCCGCGGCGCTCATCGCCCTCGTCGTCTCGGCCGCCGCGACCCTTGCCGTGCCGCTCGCCGTGAGGCGCATGATCGATCTCGGCTTCGCAGGCATCGATCCGGGCCTCATCGACAAATATTTCGCGACGCTCGCCGGCATCGGCCTCATCCTCGCGCTGTCGAGCGCGGCGCGGTTCTACGCGGTGAACTGGCTCGGGGAGCGGGTCGTCGCCGACATCCGCCGCGACGTGTTCGCGCATCTTACGGGCTTGAGCCCGGCCTTCTTCGAAGTCTCGCATTCGGGCGAGATGATGTCGCGGATCACGGCCGACACCACCCAGGTGAAGGCGGTCGCGAGCACGGCGATTTCGCAGGCGCTGCGCAATATCCTGCTCTTGATCGGCTCGGCCGTCATGATGATCGTGACGAGCGCGAAATTGTCGCTCGCAGTGCTGATTGCCATTCCCATCATCGTGCTGCCGCTCGTCGCTTATGGCCGCTCGGTGAGACGGCGCGCGCGAGAGGCGCAAGACACGCTCGCGCTCGCCTCGGCTTACGCGAGCGAAAGTCTGGCGCGGGTCAGGGTGATGCAGGCCTTCACCCATGAGAAGGCGGCGTCGGCGCGGTTCGGCGCGGCGGTCGAGCGGTCATTCGCGGCAGCGAATTCCCGCACCAAGGCGCGCGCCGGACTGACCGCCATCGCCA
Organism: Methyloceanibacter sp.; assembly: GCA_035275445.1. GTDB lineage: Bacteria > Pseudomonadota > Alphaproteobacteria > Rhizobiales > Methyloligellaceae > Methyloceanibacter. The sequence continues at coordinate 4,736 of DATEMT010000159.1, forward strand.
TCTTTCTCGTCTTCGCCAGCGTCGTCGGCGTGTTGTGGTACGGCGCCCAGGAGGTGCTGGCCGGAACCATGACCGGCGGCCGGCTGTCGCAATTCGTGCTCTATGCCGTGCTCGCGGCCTCGGCCGTGGGGGGCTTGAGCGAAGTCTGGGGCGATGTGGCCCAATCGATGGGCGCGGCCGAGCGCCTCGGCGAGTTGCTCGAGACCCGGTCGAACATCACCTCGCCGCCAAATCCGAAGCCGCTCCCGGTGCCGCCGCGGGGCGAGATCGCGTTCCGCGACGTCTCTTTTGCCTATCCGTTGCGGCCCGGCACGCCAGCGCTCGATCGCGTCAGCTTTCGCGTCGCGCCCGGCGAACGCGTGGCGCTGGTCGGGCCGTCGGGGGCGGGCAAGACGACCATCTTCGCGCTCCTGCTCCGGTTCTACGACGCCGATCGCGGCAAGGTCGAAGTGGACGGGCTTGGTGTCGGCGAGGTCGCGCTCGATCAGCTCCGCTCCCGCTTTGCGCTCGTGCCGCAGGACACCGCACTCTTCGCCGACACCGTCGCCGCCAATATCGCCTATGGCGCGACCGAGGCGAGCCGGCAGGCGATCGAGGCCGCCGCCCGCGCCGCCTTCGCCCACGACTTCATCAAGGTTTTGCCGGAAGGTTACGACACGACGCTCGGGGAGGGGGGTGTGACGCTCTCGGCCGGACAGCGCCAGAGGATCGCTATAGCGCGCGCCGTCCTGCGCGATGCTCCGATCCTGCTCCTCGACGAGGCCACGAGCGCGCTCGACGCCGAGAGCGAGACGCTCGTCCAGCGGGCTCTCGACAAGATCATGGAGCGCCGCACCACGCTCGTGATCGCGCACCGGCTGGCGACGGTGATGCGGGCCGACCGCATTCTCGTGCTCGACCATGGCCATCTCATCGAAGAGGGCACGCACCAAAGCCTCATCGGCAAAGGCGGCATCTACAAGCGTTTGGCAGAGTTGCAATTCGCTCCCGACGCCGCCGAGTAGGCGAGGCTAGCGCTCGGTCAGCTTCAGTTCGATGCGGCGGTTCTTGGCGAGCGCCTGCTCGCTGTCGCCCGCCTCGAGCGGCTGGAACTCGCCGAAGCCAGCCGCGACCAGCCGGTTTGCCGGCACGCCGTGCTCCATGAGATAGCGCACGACCGAGATGGCGCGGGCGCTCGACAGCTCCCAGTTCGAGGGAAATTCGACCGTGGCGATCGGCCTGATATCGGTGTGGCCGTCGATGCGCATCACCCAGGCGATGTCGGGCGGGATCTTGGTCTCGAGCTCGTTCAATGCGGCGGCAAGCTTGTCGAGTTGGAACGTGGCCTCGGGCCGGAGCGCCGACGACCCGGTATCGAACAGCACGTCCGACGGGAACAAGAAACGATCGCCGACAATCTCGAAGTCGGACCGGTTGCCGAGCGCTTCCTTCAACTTGCCGAAGAAGTCGGAGCGGTAGCGCGCAAGCTCCTGCACCTTCTTGGCAAGGGCCACGTTCAGCCGCTGGCCGAGATCGGCGATCTTCGCCTGGCTCTCCTTGTCCTTCGCCTGCGAGGCTTCGAGCGCTTCCTGGAGCGAGGCAAGCTGCAATCGCAGCGCCGCGAGCTGCTGGTTCAACAGCTCGACCTTGGCGAGGGCGTCATTGGTGATCTGCTTCTGTTCGTCGAGGGAAGAGGTCAGCGCGCGCACGCGGTCTTCGGCGCCTTGGGTTTGGCCGCTCGCCGTTCCAAGCAAGCCGGTCAGGCGCTGGTTCTCCTTGTCCTTGTCGGTCAATGTCGCCTGGAGTGCGGCGAGGCTGTCCTGAACCGACTCCTTCTTCGAGCGTTCGAGCGCGAGCAGCTCGGTCAGTTCGGCGAGCTGGCGGTTCAGCTTCGTCAGCATCGTGTCCTTGCCGCTCGCGGCCTGGGTGACGACGAAATTGGCGAGCATGAACAGTGACATGAGAAAGGTCACGACGAGCAGCAGCGTGGACAGCATGTCGACGAAGCCAGGCCAGTAATTGGGCTGGAACCGGCCGCGGCGGGCGCGCGCCAAAGACATGACTACTTCCGTTCCTCACGCATCGGAATCTTCGCCTTGTCGGTGATCTGGCGCAGCACCGTGGCGAGCTCCTGCTGCTGTTGCGCCTGCTCGTCGGCCCATTCGCGCACCACCTTCTGCTCGGCGCGCATCTGCCGGATCAGCTTATCGACGCCCGCGGCGAGGTCCTTCACCGCATCGCCGGTATTGTCGTTCAGGAGCTTCATCTCGACCTTCTCGTTGAGATCGGCGAGCGAGCGCTGCATGTCGAGGAGGGCGAACCGGACTTGCGGCGCGGTGCCGGCGGCGCCGGGCGCTTCGGCCAATTGCAATTCGGTGATGCCGGAGAGCCAATCCTCGAGCTCGTTGTAGAAGCGGCCTTGCGCGTGTCCCGCTTGCAGGTCGAGGAAACCGATGATGAGCGAACCGGCCAGGCCGAACATCGAGCTCGAGAAGGCGATGCCCATGCCTTTGAGCGGCCCGGCGAGGCCTTCCTTGAGTTGGTCGAACAGCATCACGCTTTCGCCGGCGTTGGTGTCGAGCGAATTGATGGTGGCGCCCACCGTGCTCACGGTCTCGAGCAAGCCCCAGAAGGTACCGAGCAGGCCGAGAAAGATGAGGAGGCCGATCAGGTAGCGCGTGGTCTCGCGTTGCTCTTCGAGACGGGAGGCGACCGAATCCAGCAGCGAGCGCATCGCCCCGGTCGCAAGCGAAAGCTGTCCGGTGCGGTCGCGCAACATGGTCGCCATCGGCGCAAGCAGGACCGGGCTCTTCTCGACGGTCAATCCCGGATCGGAGATGCGGAAGTTGTTGACCCAGTTGATCTCGGGGTAGAGCCGCAAGACTTGGCGAAACGAATAGACGACGCCGACCACGAGCACGCCGATGATGAGCCCGTTCAGCCCGGGATTGGCGAGGAAGCTCCGGCGGAGTTGCCCCGTCTGTCCGTCGAGGATGATCGCGAGCAGGACCGCAAGAACGAGGAACAGGGTCATGCGCCAGAGAAAGACCTGGGGGCGCGTGAGTTTGACCTTGTAGGTAACCGGTGCCATGCCCTGCCGTGGTTCGACTCGCCCGAGGGGCGTAACCTTAACCGAATACTTCTACGGGCAAAACGGCAACCTCAGGGCGGCCGTTCCGGCGGCAGCCTCCCGGCCGCGGCGCGGTCAGGCGCTCGCGCTCTTCAGCAGTTTGAGCAGCTTGCGCTGGATCGCCTCGTTGCCGGCGACGACGCTCCCATGCGCCAGCACCGCCTCCTTGCCCTCGGCGTCGCTCACGAACCCTCCGGCCTCGCGCAGGATCACGAGCCCGGCGGCGAGGTCCCAGGGCCGCAGGTTTCGCTCCCAGAAGCCGTCGAACCTTCCGGCCGCGGTCCAGGCGAGGTCCAGAGCCGCAGCGCCGAGCCGGCGCACCCCGGCCGACGCGGCCATGACGGCGCGGAGTTCGGCAAGATAGTGATCGTGCGCCGGACGCCCGCTATGGGGGATGCCGGTGCCGATGAGGGCGTCGGCAAGCTCCGACCGTGCCGACACCCGGAGGCGGCGGTCGTTGAGGAAGGCGCCCTTGCCCCTCTCGGCGGTGAAAATCTCGTGGGTGGCCGGATTGAGGATCAACCCCGCGACGAGCTCGCTCTCGCGTTCGAGCGCGATCGAGATGGCGAAATGGGGAATGCCGTGCAGGAAGTTGGTGGTGCCGTCGAGGGGATCGACGATGAAGCGGTGGGTGCGATCGGCGCCTTCGATCTCGCCGCGCTCCTCCAGAAGAAAGCCGTAGCCCGGCCGCGCGCGGGCAAGCTCGGCGTGTAGGATTTCTTCGGCGCGATGGTCGGCGGCGGTGACGAAATTGGCGGGACCTTTCAGCGAGACTTGGAGCTGCTCGACCTCGCCGAAATCGCGCGCGAGGCTACGCGCCGCCTTGCGGGCGGCGGCGAGCATCACGTTCATCAGCGCCGAGGCGGGCATGGCTGCGGCTTCTCATATCGTGTCGTTGTCATTGCCCGGCGCGACCGGGCAATCGGCAACCTTAGCCCTAATCCGCGCGGCGGACGTAAGTGAGCTCGTTGGTATCGACCACCACGCGCTCGCCGACCGCGATGAAGGGGGGAACCATGACGCGAACGCCGTTCTCGAGCATCGCCGGCTTGTAGGACGAGGCCGCGGTCTGTCCCCTCACCACCGGTTCCGCCTCGACCACGGCGAGCGTCACCTGGTCGGGAATCGAGATGCCGATCGGCCGCCCCTCGTGGCTCTCGACCGTCACTTTCATCCCGTCTTGCAGGAAGGCCGCGCGTTCTTCGAGGAAATCGGCCCGGATCTGGATTTGGTCGTAGGTGTCGGTGTCCATGAAGGTGAGCATGTCGCCGTC
>DATEMT010000160.1:0-6232 GCA_035275445.1 Methyloceanibacter sp.
TCGGGGTAAGCCCGGCAAGCATGTGTCCGAAGTCGGACGGTGTCGCTTTCCTGATCTCGCTCGGTCCGTTCGGCGAAGCGGAGATCAGGGTGCCGTTCTCGTAGGCATACTGGCCCCCCAGTTTCATGTATTTGCCGAACACCAGAATGGCGTCGACACCCTGCGTGTCAGGCTTGACCTGAGTAAGGATGATGCAGCCGCGAACGGCCATGGCGCCGGCCGGTGTTTGGATGGAGACGGCGTTGTCGGACTTCGAGATCTTGCCGCCGACAAAACGCATCACGCCCTTGGAGAACGATGCTGCGATCTGACCCGTGCCCGAGCTCGGGTCGTAGACGAATTTGTTGATGACGAGATCGGAATCCGGGCCGACGGTGAAGGTCGAGCCATCGACGAGAAGGACCTGCACCAAGCCGCTGGTGGTGGTCTTGATGCGCTCGTCGAAGAAGATCGACTTGCCGATATTGAGCTGGGATTGCGGCTTGCCCGCGAGGGTCGAAAAGGCATCGGGTTTGACGGCCGCGGCCACGCCAACCTTGTCGGCGGCGGCGGGAGCGATCGCAGCCGCGACGGCGAGCGACAGGCCGAGCAGCGCGGCCGCGCTAACCGATGTTTTGAGACTTGATCGTCGTGTCATGGCGATGCCTCAGAATCTTTTCTGCACCCCGATGAGAGCCAGCAAATCGTCGAATCGGCGAATGTCGTAATTCGAATCCTGGTCGCGATATTCGACCTGGGGAACGAGCGCCCAGGTCTCGGCGACCGGCAAGACCATGGCCGTCCGTGCCCACCACTGACGATCTTGCTCGGCTGAGTTGGGATTGATGGTGGGATCGGGATCGTCGTAGTTGCGCCCGATCCAGCCGCCGCCGACCTGCCAGGTCCACGGGTAGCGGGCTTGCCACAGCGGATTGTTGAAGGTCCAGGCGAAGCCGCCGGAAAGCGCAAGCTCCCAGTCGGAGTAGAATCCGACCTCGGCGTCCTCGCGCTGCACGTAAGCCTGTCCGGTGAGAACGAAGGCCGGTGTCCAATAGTAGGAATAGGTGGCGCCGCCGCGGGTCTGCTCGCCGGTGTAGAGCGAGTTGGTGGGCAAGTCGCTCGAGTTCTGGAAGTCGCGCCAGCGCGTCTCGAGCCGCGCGTCGAGAACGGAACGGGGGCCGATCGTCAAGAGACGCAAGCCGCCGCCGGGCGCGGAGAAATATTCGTCATAGCCGAGATAGGCGAGATCGCCGATGGCGTAGGCATAGATGCGGGTCATGTCCCAGCCCCAGCGCTTCATGTTGAAGCTCGGCCCGAGCGTGACCTCGAAGAAATCGAGGTCGATGTCGTTGAGGCTGGAATCGAAATAGGCGGTGCTGTAAGCGAGCGCGTCGAGCTCGATCCTGTCGCCCTGGTTTTTCAGGTCGAAGCCGTAATGCAGGGTGCCGATGTTGAGCGCGCTCCAGCCCGACTTGCCGACCGTGTTCTGGTCGAGGGTGAAGTTGAACCCGTTCAGCGTCACGTTTTGCGTCCCGGGCCCGGAGTTGGCGTTGCTCTCCCAGCGGATGGCCGAGAAGATCGTGGCGGAGAAGGCCGGCGGATCGGCGGCGAGCGCGAGCTGCTGGAGATAGAGGCGGATCTGGTTGGCGACGTTGGGCGGTACGCTCGGGTTGGCGAGGGCCTGCTCGAAATAGGCGCGGGCGACATCGTAGGCGCCGAGTTTGTAGTAAAGAACGCCGAGCTCGAGCTGAATTCGTGGCGTGTTGGGCGCATAGATCAGCATGCGCTCGAGCGCGGAGATTGCACCCTCGTAGTCGCCGACTTGCGAGGACAGGTTCGCGTATTCGAAAGCGACGTCGAGATTGGCGGGGTTGGCCAGCATCTGCCGGAGCAGTGCTTCGCGGCGCGCTTCGATCTCGGGCGGGCCCAGGCGCTGAACGGCAACGGCGGAATCGCCCGCGCGAACAGGCGATGCTCCGCCCATGGCGAGACCGGCAATCGCGAGCGCGATCGCCCATTTCGTCCACCCCAGCATGTCCGAGACCGCTCGGCCTTTCCCAGAGGCACTTCGCGGGTTGATTCCCGTGAAATCCGCCCCGTCCCGCGGCAAATTTACCGGAGTTAACCCCTCGCCAGCAAGCGGCAAGCCAGGTTTCCTGAGGTTTTCAAAGGGCATGTGGCGCATCGGGCACGGGCACCGTGGCCGATCGGCCAAGCGATTCCATGGTATGCAGCCTCATGGGAGAGGCGGAGTCCCTTCAGGCTAAAGCATTGGATTTCCTGGCCCGGCGGGACGCTTACGATCCGCGCCCTGCAACCGTAGAGCGAATCGAGACCCATATTTCGGTTGTGTTTCTCGCCGGGGCCTTCGCCTACAAGGCCAAGCGGGCGGTCAGATACAACTTCGTCGACTTCTCCACGCTCGAACGGCGGCGCATCGCCTGTGTCAACGAACTCCGCGTGAACGCGCGGACGGCGCCTCAGCTTTATCTCCAGGTTCTGCCGGTAACGGTCTCAGACAACGGTGAAATTCGGCTTGGAGGCGAGGGCGAGGCGATAGAATGGGTGGTGAAGTTGCGCCGATTCGATCAGGCGACGCTTTATGACCGGATGGCGCAGGAGGGGCGACTTCGGCTCGATGCGATGCCGCTTCTTGCCGAAACGATCGCCGCCTTCCACGCATCGGCCGACCGGGTGCTTTCGGCCGACCTGACGGTCGCCGCGCTCGATGGCGTGCTCAGCGACAACGCCGCAATCTTTGCCGCCAACGCCCAATCGATTCGGCCGCAAGCCTCAGAGGCGCTCGCCGCGGCGAGCCGCGACAGCTTGGCCAGGCTTGCGCCTCTGCTCGAGGCGCGCGCCCGCGGCGGCTACGTGCGCCATTGCCACGGCGATCTTCATTTGCGCAACATCGTCGATATCGAAGCGGCGCCGGTCCTCTTCGACGCCATCGAGTTCGACGACCGCCTCGCAACCATCGACGTCCTCCACGACCTCGCTTTCCTTCTGATGGATCTGGGCAAGCGCGGGCTCAAAGCTTACGCCAGTGCCGTGCTCAACGCTTACCTCGATGCCGATGCGAGCAGCGGCAACCTCTTGGGACTTATGGCGCTGCCGCTGTTCCTGTCGATGCGGGCGGCGGTGAGGGCCAAGGTCGAATTATTGCGTGCGGCGCTCGCGGCGCCCGGCCCGGCCCTTGCCACGCGCGAGGAGGCGCGCGCCTATTTCGCGCTGGCGCAAAATTACCTGGTGCTTGAGCCGCCACGCCTCATCGCCATCGGCGGATTGTCGGGAAGCGGCAAATCCGCCGTCGCTCGTGCCGTCGCGCCTCACATCGGCGCCTTTCCGGGGGCCGTGATCGTGCGCAGCGATGCCGAGCGAAAGCGCCTGTTCGGCGCCGGCCCGCTCGAAAGGCTGCCGCCCGCCGCCTACACCCAGGAGGTCACCGAGCGCGTTTATGCCATGTGCCGCAAGCGCGCGTTTCTCGCCCTACAAGGGGGACAGTCCGTCATCGTCGATGCCGTGCACGCGCGGGCCGATGAACGCGAGGCGCTTGCCGCGCTTGCGGCGTCGTGCGGCGCCCCGTTCACGGGGCTTTGGCTCGAAGCGCCGGCGCAGCTCCTGCGCGACCGGATCGCGGCAAGGACGAAAGACGTGTCCGACGCAACGCCAGAGCTGGTCGATGTGCAGCTCGGCTACGACCTAGGGAGGCAGGATTTCGCGCCCGTCGATGCGAGCCTGCCGCTCGTGGAGGTCGTGGCCGCGAGCCTCGAACGCCTCGGGGCGAGGAAGCCGGCGAACCCCTGAATTCACCCTTTGCTAACGCTCTCTAGACGAGAGTCGGGCGAGGGCAGGCCAGTGCCGGTCGCAACTGGCCAAGGAAGGCGACGCGTACGCTTTCCAGGGGACCCGTCGGGGGGTTGGGTACGTTGCGTTCGGTCGGTCAGCCTGTGCCGGAAGGCGCGAGGCGCGTTGGTGGCGTAACCTCCGGCGGGCTTGCCGCGCCGTTTCTCATCGGCGCCGCTCTTGCTCTCGGCCTTGGCGGTTGCGGCGGGGGCGGCAACGGACAGCCGCTCGGCGAGCGCATCATTCCGCTCGGTCAGCCGGTGCCCAAAGGCGGCGGCTATTATCAGATCGGCAAGCCCTATGAGGTTGCGGGGCTCGTTTACACCCCGCGCGAGGACCCGACCTACGACCGCGTCGGCAGCGCGTCGTGGTATGGCGAGCTGTTCCATGGGCGACGCACGGCGAATGGCGAGATCTACGACATGGACCGCCTGTCGGCCGCGCATCCGACGCTTCCGCTTCCCGTCTATGCACGGGTGACCAATCTCAACAACGGCCGCTCGATCGTCGTCCGCATCAACGATCGCGGGCCCTACGCCAGCGACCGCATCATCGACCTGTCGCGCCGCTCGGCTGAGGCGCTTGGTTTCCGCAACCAGGGCACGGCCACTGTGCGCGTCAAGTATCTCCGCCGCGCGCCGCTCAACGGCGACGACAGCTACGAGCTGGCTGACCTTGCCAATCAGAGCTGGGCGCGGGTCGCAGCGAAGGGAAAGACACCGCGTGGGGCGACGACCGAATTCACGAGCAGGGAAAGCTTGCCTCCGCCCAATCCGGGCAACTTGAATTTGCCGTGGCACACGGTCAAACTGGCGGCGCCACCGCCGCCGCAAATCACGGGCGCCGTTCCTCCAAACGCCGGGACGAAAGCGCGCGCCCCGGGCCTCGTGGTGCAAGCCGGCACGTTCAAGAACAAGGACAATGCCGAGCGCGCGCGGGCCGTGCTTTCGACCATTGCGCCGGTCGATGTGGCTTCGGTCGCCGTGCGCGAGGAGCTCTATTTCAGCGTGAGGGTGGGTCCGTTCTCCGATCCGCGCGAGGCGAAGGCCGCTTTGGCCAAAGTCACGCAAGCGGGCTATCAAGGCGCCAAAGTGGTCGCGCAGAACTAGATTTTCCCCGTCCCCGTTCCCGGTTGATTTTTGCGGCGCAGCGCTCGATATTTGCCGCCTGGGGCTGCGCGAAACCAGCAGCAGCCAAAACGCCAATCCGAACCCGGTCAGCCCGTGCCCGCCTGGCGCCTTGACGAACGGATCAAGATCGCAGCGTTAGGCGCCGTCTTCGTGTTCGGCGCCGGCATCGCCGCGGCCAAGCTCCACGCCGCGGCGCCTCCGGCGGCGTTCGAGACCAAGGCGAAACGCGCCATTCTCATGGATGCCGACGCCGATCTCGTCCTGTTCGAGAAGGACGCCGATACGCTCGCGCCGCCGGCGAGCATGAGCAAGCTGATGACGCTCGCCATTGTGTTTCGCGAGTTGAAGGCGGGACGGATCGCGCTCGAGACCGAGTTCAAGGTCAGCGAGCACGCATGGCGGACCGGCGGCGCGCCCTCGGGCGGCTCGGCGATGTTTGCGCCGCTCAACACGCTCGTCACGGTGAACGATCTCATCCAGGGCATCACCGTCCAGTCTGCCAATGACGCCGCGATCATTCTCGCCGAAGGGATCGGCGGCAGCGAAGAGGCGTTCGCCAAGCAGATGACGGAATACGGGCGCAAGATCGGGCTCGAGAAATCGACCTTCGTCAACGCCACCGGACTTCCGGCGGAGGGTCACCTGATGACGGCGCGCGACCTCGCAACGCTCGCTCATCACCTGATCTATACGTACCCTGAGTACTATCACTTCTTCGGCCAGAAGGAGTTCAAGTACCGCGAGAAGTTCACCTTCCAGAACCGCAATCCGCTGATCTTCGCCGATATCGGCGTTGACGGCATGAAGACCGGGTTCATCAAGGAGTCGGGCTACGGATTGGTGGCGAGCGCCAAGCGCGCCGACCAGCGTCTGATCCTCGTAGTGGGCGGCCTCGATACGGCCAAAGACCGCGAAGCCGAGGGGCGCCGACTGCTCGATTGGGGCTTCAAGAGCTTCAGGCCGTTCCGTCTGTTCGACCAGGGCCAGATCGTGAGCGACGCGCTCGTCTGGGGCGGCACCAAGCACTACGTGCCGCTAATCGGCGGCGGCGACATCGACATCATCCTGCCGACCAACGCGACCGGCAAGGTCGCGGCCGAAATCGTCTATCACGGGCCGATCAAGGCGCCCATCAAGAAGGGCGCCGAGGTCGCCGTGCTGAAGGTCACCTCGACCGAGTCGCAGGCCACCAACGAGATCCCGCTCTATGCCGGCGAAGACATCGGCCAGAGCAACTTCGCCTTGCGGGGGATCGACTCGCTGCTGGTACTTGCCTT
>DATEMT010000161.1:0-8355 GCA_035275445.1 Methyloceanibacter sp.
GTGCTCAAGGATGCGAGGCTCGCCTACACGACCAGCGGCACGCTCAGCGCCGCGGCGGACAACGCGGTCGTGCTGCCCACGTTCTATACCGGCACGCATATCCGCAACGAGAAGCTGTTCGGACCGGGGCGCGCCATCGATCCGGCCCGCCATTTCGTCGTTTCGGTCAACCTGTTCGGCAACGGCTATTCCTCTTCGCCGAGCAACAGCGATGCGCCGCAAGGCGGTCCGCGCTTCCCGCACGTGACGCTTTACGACAATGTCGCCGCCCAGCACCGCCTTCTCACCGAGCGGCTCGGCGTCAGGCGGATTGCGCTCGTGCTCGGCTGGTCGATGGCGGGCATGCAGGCCTATCAATGGGCGGCGCAGTATCCGCACATGGTCGCGGCCATCCTGCCCTATTGCGGCGCCGCGCGCTGCGCGCCGATCAACCACGCCTTTCTCGACGGGCCGAAAGCCGCGCTTCAGGCCGACGCCGCCTGGAACGAAGGCAACTACGCCGCGCCGCCCGAGAAGGGCTTGCGCGCTTTCGGCCGCGTCTATGCCGCCTGGGCCTATTCGCACGCGTTCTTTCGTGACGGTCTCTACCGGTCGCTCGGCTTCGCCACGATGGAGGACTTCGTGCGCGACTGGGAGGAGGATCACCTGAAGTGGGACGCGAACGACCTGATTGCCAAGATCTGGACGTGGCAGCACGGCGACATCAGCGACAACGAAACGTACCGCGGCGACTTCGCCCGCGCGTTGCAGACGATCGAGGCGCGGGCGATCGTGATGCCGTGCAGCACCGACATGTATTTCCCGGCCGCCGACAACGCGGCGGAAGTGCGCGAGATGCAACGCGCCGAGCTTCGCGTCTTCGACTCGCCATGGGGCCATTGCGCCGCTTCGCCGGGGCGTGTGCCCGCGTTCCAGCGCGCGCTCGATGAGGCAGCCGCCGAACTCTTGAGAGGATAGGACAATGAAAGCACTCGTGCTGTCGTCGAGCCCGCGCCGCAACGGCAATTCCGCGCTTCTGGCCGAGGCCGTACACGCCGGACTGATCGAGGCGGGTCACGACGCGACGTTCCTCTACGCCGACGATTTCTTGAAGGCTTTCCTCAGGGACTGCCGCACCTGCCGCAAGCCTGACGGCGAATGCGCGATCGAGGACGGCTACCGCTCGGTGTTCTTCGATCAATACCTTCCGGCCGACGGGTTCATCGCAGCGACGCCCATCTACTGGTACGGGATGGCGGCGCAGCTCAAGGCCTTCTACGACCGGACCTTCTGCTACTACGCCGCCTCCTACCCGCGATCGGCGGAAGTCATCGAGAAGATGCAAGGCAAGCGCATCGGCCTTGCCCTCAGCTCCGAGGAGACCTTTCCCATGGTCTCGGGCGGAATCATCTGTCAGATGCAGGAATTCGCCCGGTACACGCACTCTACGTTCGTCGGCGTCGTCCACGGCTACGGCAATGCGCGCGGCGACGTGCGCAAGGACCCGTGGGAGCCGATCAAGGCGGCGGAGCGCTTCGGCCGCGAGTTCTTTACCCGGCACACGAGCGACTACCAGATCGACACCGTGCGTTCCGGCCGTGTCTGGGGCTGAGAGCCTAGCTCGCGGTCAAGACCGCGGCGCCGACGGCGATCAGCGCGATCGCGACCCACTGCATCTTGCTGATGGGCTCATGAAGAAAGAGCCTCGCGAGCACGACCGTCACCACGCTGAAGGCCGAGGCGATCACCATAGTGACGTAAGGCGCGGCGCTGTTCGACCCTGCCAAGAACGTCAAATAGCCCAACGAGTCGAGCCCGCCTTGCAGGCCGACGAACGGCACCCATTCGCGGGGGACGGCGAGCCGCGCCCGCTGCACGATGAGAACGCCGCCGAGGAGGACGAGGCCGGCGACACGCCCGATCCACATGGTCTGAAACGCGCCGATCAAGGGCGTCGCGCTCTGCGCCGTGAGCACGATCGCGACATAGGCCAGGCAGGCGGCGAGGGCGATGAGAAGCGTCGTGCGGTTTGCCGCGGCCGCGCCCGCCCCCTTCCCCGCATCGCCGCTCCGCGCGATGATAACGCCGCCGGCGATAACGATCGTCATCGCCGCCCATTGCATGGCGCTCGGGTGCATGCCCATCAGCACATTGACGGCGAGGACGGGCGCCGGATGCGCGGCGACGATGGGCGCGACCACGGCGATCGGCCCCCGCGCGATGCCGATATAGAGCAGCACGCACATCACAACGACGCTCACGCCATGAAGAACCGCGATCGCAACCCCGAGTGGCGACCAGACCAGGACTTGATCGGTCGCGAAGAGCCAAACCGTCGTGCCGATTGCCCCGATCAAGAGGACATAGGCGTAAGTCAGCATGGCGCCGAGTGCGCGGCTCGAGAACCGCGCCATGAAGTCGGCGGCGCCGAGGCTCAACGCGGCGGCGAGACCGAAAAACGCCGAGATCATGCCTGTCCCCCGCGGGCGCGGTCGCAGCTTCTATTGTGGTTTTGCAAAGCGCGCCAACTCGGTGTTGAATTCTTCCTACGAGCCGCCCAACGCACAAACAGAGGTGTACCGTTATGCTTCCAACCGCCGTCAATTTCTCGCGCAAGGTCGATTGGAATCTCCTCAAGACGTTTCACGAGATCGCCGAAGCCGGCGGCGTGAGCCGCGCCGGCCGGGCGCTCCGGCGCAAGCAGCCGGCGCTCAGCCTCGCGCTCAAGCGGCTCGAAACCGAGCTCGGGGTCACGCTGTGCCGCCGCGGCCCGCGCGGGTTCGAACTGACCGATGAAGGCATGCTCGTCGCCGAGACCTGCCGCTCGCTCAACGCGCTCGTTCGCAACGTTCCGAAACGGCTCGGCAACCTCACCGAGGAGGTGCAGGGGCGAATTTCCATCGAGGTCATTTCCAGTCTCGTTTGCGAGCGCTTCGATGCCGCGATCGCCAGGTTTCACGCCCGGCATCCCAAGGTCGAAATCCTGATCGACGTCACGACCTGGGATTCGGTCGCACCTGCGCTCTTGCGCGACGAGATCGATATCTGCGTGGCGCCGGCGCAAATGCTGCGCTCCGATCTCAAATACGAGTTTCTGTTCGATGAAGTTCACCGCGCCTATTGCGGAAAAAGCCACCCGCTCTACGGCAAGACGTTCGATCGCCCCGCCGCGCTCGCGGGCGAGGCCTTCGTTCTCACCGGCGCCGATGAGCCGGAAAGACTGACCGCCTACCGTTCGCGTTACGGACTTGGGGTTCACGTCGCCGGGCTTTCCGAGCATCTCGACGAGGCGAAGCGGCTGACGGCCCTCGGCATCGGCATCTGCTTCCTCCCCGAGAACTTCGCCGCGCCCGACGTCGCCGAGGGACGGCTTTGGCCGCTCCTTGCGGCGGCCGAGCAGCCGTCGATGCCGATCTTCGTCATCACCAATCCCCGCGCCCCGAACAAGCTTGCGCGCACGTTGCTCCTCGCCGAGATCGGGGGGCCGGCGGCGGCGAATTGAAGCGCCGAACTCCATTGGCGGGGCGCGGAATCTGCGGGCGCTTCTCGCGGCGCAGCATCAGTTCGGTCAATGCTGGCTATTGAATGATTTGGTCTGTTTTGGTGGGATGGGCGGGAGCAAAATTTTCGGGTCGGTGGCATTGGGAGTTTGACATGGCGGCAGCAAAAAAGGGCCGGAGCGAGGGTCGCAGCCGCGGCTCGAGGAAGTCGCATGGCGTAAAGCGGAGCGAGACCCACGGCGCCAAGACAATGGCGAAGCTTGCGCGCATCTCGCAGAAAAAGCAGGACGAGGAGGTCAAGCGCTCGCTGAAGCTCGGGCTCAGCGCCGCCGACTCCGTCATCGATCGCAACATCTCGCTGTTCGCCCGCGGCCATCAGCCGGCCTTCGCCGGCATCAACACCTTCATGAAGGCGCCGTACTGCGAGGACATCCGCAAGGTCGGCAATTTCGAAGCGGCCTTTGTCGGCGCGCCGTTCGACTCGGCCACCACCTACCGTCCGGGCACGCGGTTCGGACCGCAGGCGGTGCGGCGCATCTCCGCGCTCTACGACGGCTACTGGTTCGACGGCGGCGTCGATATTTTCGAGGAGCTCGACCTTTGCGATGCCGGCGACATCTTCGTCATTCCCGGCAATATCGAAAAGACGTTCGATCAGGTGACCAAGGCGGTCTCGCATCTCTACACCTCGGGCGTCTTCCCCATCATCTGCGGCGGCGACCATAGTCTCGGCTTCCCCAATGTGCGCGGGATTGCGCCGCATATCGACGGCAATGTCGGCATCATCCACATCGACCGCCACATCGATATCCAGGAGAAGGATATGGATGAGCGCATGCACACGACGCCGTGGTTCTGGACGACGCATGAAGGCACGGTCACGACCCATCGCGACCACAGCCACATGCACGATGTCGGGCTGCCCAACTGCCATCCCAAGAATCTGGTCCAGATCGGCATCGGAGGCTGGTACGGCAACCGGCCTGGGACCGCGGTCGCCAAACGCCGCGGCACGAGCGTTCTCACCATGAAAGACATCGACGAGCACGGCGCGCGCAAAGCTGCGGAGATCGCGCTCGACATGGCTTGGGAGGGCTGCAAGGCGGTTTATCTCTCGTTCGACATCGACTCGATCGATCCGGGCTTCGCGCCGGGCACGGGATCGCCGGAACCGGGCGGATTGCTGCCGCGCGAGGCGCTCCAAATGATTCACACGATCGCGGCGGAAGGCTTGTGCGGCATGGAAGTGGTCGAAGTCTCCCCGCCGTATGACGTGAACGACAATACCGCGCAGCTTGCCTGTCGTGTTATGCTCGACGTCCTCGGCACGCTCGTGGCCCATGGCCATATCGGCCATCGTAAAGCGGTCATGAAATAAGAAAGTATCGCGGCTTCCAGATTCGGAGACAGGAGGACCCTTTGATGTTCAGTCGTTTGTTGCCGGTCACGCTCACCCTGCTGTTGCTGTCCACCGGTTCGGCCTTCGCTCATGTCGGTCTCGGTCACGTCGACACGTTTCAGACCGGCTTTTTTCACCCGCTTAGCGGGATCGACCATGTGCTTGCCATGGTCGCGGTCGGCCTCTATGCCGCGAGCCTTGGCGGCGCTGCCTTGTGGCTCGTGCCTTGCGCTTTTGTCGGCATGATGATCGTGGGCGGCGCTATCGGTTATGGCGGCATCCCGCTTCCCTTGGTCGAGCAGGCGATCGGGCTTTCGGTCGTGGCGATGGGATTGGCGATCGCGCTCGGCGTACGGCTCCGGGTCGTCATGGCGATGGGGCTCGCCGGCCTCTTCGCTCTGTTCCATGGCCATGCCCATGGCAGCGAAGGCGCGGCGCTCGCGTCATTCCTGCCCTATGCCGCCGGCTTCATCGCCGCCACGGTCGCCTTGCATATGGCAGGCATCGCCCTCGGTCTCGGCCTCGATCGGCTCGGCACGGCTCAAGCCGACTATCTTCGCCGCGCTGCCGGTGCGGTGGGAGCGCTCGCCGGCGTTTCGCTCGTGCTCGGATCGTTGACAGTCTGAGCGCCGGTCGCGGTCAGTTTGGCGGAGCGCGGTCAAGTGCCCTGGCAAAGCCGTCTCTAATGTGATTTTAGAGAGACTTGGCGGGGTGGATTCATCCCGCCGCCGGGGAGAGAAACGATGGCGGGCGAACTAGCGCTTTCGCACGAGGAACTTCTGTCCCGGCTTGCGAGCCTCGCCGAGCGGGCCTTGAGCCGTTACGCGCTGCCTTCCGGCGCCACCGTGCGGCTCATCAATCTTTCCGAGAACGCCACCTATCGCGTGGACGATCCCGCCACGGGGTCGAAATGGGCGCTCCGCGTCCACCGCGAGGGCTATCACTCGCGGCCGGCGATCGCGTCCGAGCTTCTCTGGCAGATCGCGCTCAAGCAATCGGGGGCTGCGATCACGCCGACGCCGATTCCGGGGCGCGATGGCGAACTCATACAGAGCGTCCCCCATGACGGTCTCCCGCGGCCGCGCAACGTCGTGCTGTTCGCCTGGGAGGACGGCAAGGAGCCTGCCGCAACCGACGAAGCCGGCTTCGAAACACTGGGAGAGACCGCGGCCCGCATGCACGCCCAGGTGCGGACATGGCAGCGGCCGCCCTGGTTCGAACGTCACACCTGGGACTTCGAGACCAGTCTCGGCGGGCGGCCGCATTGGGGTCGCTGGCGGGACGGCATGGGCATGACGGAAGCGGGCCTCGAAGCGATCGGCGAGACCGTGCGGCTGATCGAGCGGCGGCTCGAGCGCTTCGGCAAGTCGCCTGACCGCTTCAATCTCATTCACGGCGACATGCGCCTTGCCAATCTGCTCATGGACGGCCGCACCATCAAAGTCATCGACTTCGACGATTGCGGCTTCTCCTGGTTTCTCTACGACTGCGCGACGACGGTGTCGTTCTTCGAGGAAAGTCCCGAAGTGCCGGCGCTCGTCGCGGCGTGGGTGCGGGGCTATCGCCGCGTCGGTGCGCTCTCGGCCGAGGACGAGGCGGAAATCGACACCTTCGTGATGTTGCGCCGCCTTTTGCTCGTCGCCTGGATCGGCTCGCATTCGGAGACCGAACTCGCGCAATCGATGGGGGTCGCGTACACGGAAAACACGCTGCCTTTGTGCGAACGCTACCTATCGCATTTCGGCGAGGCGCGCCGGCCAAGATAGGAGCGGCGCGAAAGGCGCCTCAAGCTTGCGTGAGCGCGTCCATGCTCTCAGGCACGATCTGGCCGCCATCGACGATGATCGTCTGGCCGGTGATGTAGCCCGCTTCCTTCGAGGCGAGGAACAAGGCGGCATGGCCGATATCCTCGACCGTCCCGAGCTTCTTCAGCGGTATCGAAGCTGCCATCGACTGCTCGTATTCCGGGCCGAGCGCGATCAGGCCTTCCGTGAGGATATTGCCGGGCAGCACCGCATTGACGGTGATGCCGTATTTGGCGAGCTCCATGCACGCGGTGCGCATGAAGCCGAGCTGTCCCGCCTTGGTCGCGCCGTAATGCGACCAACCGGGGAAGCCCGTGACCGGACCGGTGATCGAAGAGGTGATGACGACCCGGCCCTGGTCCGATGTCTTGAGGTGCGGCAGGCAGGCCTTGATCGCAAGAAAAGTCCCTTTGAGATTGGTCGCCATCACGTGGTCCCAGTCCTCAGGGGAAAGCTCCTCGATCTTGGTCTGGGGAAAGATGCCGGCATTGGCGCAGAGGATGTCGATGCCGCCATGGGAAGCGGCGGCCGCTTCGGCCATGGTCTGCATGTCCGCGAACTTGGTGATGTCCGCGGCGTGGCTTTTCGCCGTTCCGCCTTCGCTGCGGATCTCCTCGGCGGAATTCTCAGCCTCGTCGCGATTGCGGGACACGATGAGAACCTTGGCGCCGTTCCGGGCAAAGACCTTGGCGATGCCCTTGCCGATACCCTTGCTCGACCCGGTTACGACGACGGACCGGCCTGCGATCGATGTCAACATTTCTCTCTCCGCAACATTTGACGAAAACTGCCTCCGTGAACTAGCCCGCGGCCTCGGCTGCGAGCTCTGACTTGCCCGTTGCCTCGATGGCTTGCTCGCGCTTGCGCCCCCTGATCAGGATCAGCGTGTAACCGCCCAATAGGATGAGGGCCGCGCCGATGGTCGAGACCGTGCCGAGCACCGGTACGCCCGGCGTATAACCGGCGACCATCTTGGCATAGAGGTACTCCGGAACCGTCGTATCGGCGCCGGTCGTGAAGAGCGACAACGGGAAGTTACCCCACGATAATAGGAACGCGAACAACGCTCCGGAAAAAATGCCGGGAAAGAGCACCGGCAGCGTCACTTCACGGAACACTTGCCAGCGCGACGCCCCAAGGTCGAACGCCGCTTCCTCGAGCGCCGGGTCGAACGAATAGACCTGAATGGCAATGACGAGGGTGACGACCGGAACGATCCAGACGAGGTGGGCGAAGACCGCGGTCTTCCACGATAATTCGAGCCCGATCGCGTTGAACCAGAGCAGCATCGCGAGGCCCAGGACGCTCTGCGGAAAGAAGATGGGCAAGAGCACAATCTTTTGGTAGAGCGAGCGCCCGCGCCAGTCATAGCGGGCAAAGGCGAGCGCAGCGAAGAAGCCGATCACGACGGCGATGACCATGACCAAAGCCGCGATCGATAGAGACGTCGAAAGCAGCTGGCGCACCTCGAAGGAGGAAAACGTCTTGTGCCACCACTCGAAGCCCCATTTGGGGATCGGGAAGGTGAAATAGCGGCTCGAGGTGAGCGAGGCGAGCGTGACGCAGGCGCTCGGCAGGTAGACGAAGACGATCATCGCGATCGTCCACACCACGATCAGCCCGTGCCGGATGCGAACCGCGCGCGTCTCCATCGCCGCTCACCGCCTCCCGA